>JBDTZK010000130.1:0-6040 GCA_040005195.1 Pseudoxanthomonas sp. | reverse complement strand
CACCGCCTTGACCGGATAGGCGCCGGCCGCGGTTTCGGCAGAAAGCATCACCGCATCGGTGCCGTCGATGACCGCGTTGGCCACGTCCAGCACTTCGGCGCGGGTGGGAATCGGGCTTTCGACCATGGACTGCAGCATCTGCGTGGCGGTGATGACCACCTTGTTGCGGGCCAGCGACTCACGGATGATCTTCTTCTGCAGGCCCGGCAGTTCGGCGTCACCGATCTCCACGCCCAGGTCGCCACGCGCGACCATGACCACGTCGCTGGCCTCGATGATCTCGGCCAGGTTCTCGATGGCTTCGGTGCGTTCGATCTTGGCCACCAGCGCCGCGTCGCAGCCATGGGAACGGGCAATGCGGCGCGCCTCGTTCATGTCCTCGGCATTGCGGCAGAACGACACCGCGATGAAGTCCACGCCGATTGTGGCAACGATGCCGATCAGTTCCTTGTCGCGTTCGGTCAGCGCGCCGAGCGACAGGCCACCACCCTGCTTGTTCAAGCCCTTGCGGTCGGACAGCATGCCGTCGTTCAACACGGTGTTGATGATGCGGTCGCCTTCCACCGCCACCACCTGCAATTGCATCAGGCCGTCGTCAAGCAGCAGTACGTCGCCGGGCTGCACGTCGCCCGGCAGGCCCAGGTAACTGACGCCGACCTGGGTGTTATCGCCCGGGGGCGCGTCGATGCTGGCGACCAGGTCGAAGCGGTCGCCCATCTTCAATCTGACCTTGCCCTCGGCGAATTTTTCCACCCGGATCTTCGGGCCCGGCAAATCGGCCAGGATGCCGACCTCCGCGCCCACGCGCTGCGCCGCGGCACGCACGGCGGCGGCACGCTTGGCCTGCGCGGAAGGGTCACCATGCGAGAAGTTGAGACGGACCACGTTGACACCGGCACGGAACAGATCATCCAGCACGCCCGGCGGATCAGTCGCGGGCCCCAGGGTGGCAAGGATCTTGGTACGGCGCTGGCGGTCGGTCACAGGCGTCTCCCTCTTGAGTGACGGGAAACTACCACATTCATGAGACCACTACGATGCCATTGGTTTGTCGCGCTGCAAAAAAAACAGAATTGACCTGTAAATCATTGGCTTGGCTGGACAAACTGGTACTTTATTGGTCTCCTGCATGACCGTTGCACGTAGCAAGCAATCCGCCGAACTGTCAGAAGCCAGCGGTCACCCGGCGCCATGGCGGCTCAGTTACCTGAAAGCCCGGCCCGCTCATCCAGGTAAGGCTTGTTGTGCTGATACAGCTTGAGCCGGGCGTCATAGCCGTTCTCGTCCTTGTCCGGAGGCAGCGAATCCAGGCTCCAGTAGCGGAAGAATTGCGCGATGACGCGCTGCTGGGTCTGGGCCGCCGTCGGGTAGTCGCCATTGGCCGCCTGGCATGCGGCCACCGTATCCAGTTTGCCCCAGTCCAGATCGGCGTTCTTGAGCATCTCTTCGGAATACTGCAGGCCGAGCGCAGGGTTACGTGCGGCAGGATCCACGGATGTGCAGTACGCCCACGCCATGTTGTTGAGCGCCCAGGATGCCTCGTCTTGCTGCCCATCGGCCCACAGTCGCTTGGCCAGGGCACGGTCTTCGACACTCTTGCCCTTGTGATACAGCCAGTCGGCATAGCCGACCTTGGCATCGCGGTCGTCGGACACCAGGATCTTCTCGATCCAGGGCTTGGCCTTGGTCACGGATTCCGCGCCATGATCGCCATCAAGGTAGCCAATGGCCAGCAGCAGTTGCGAAGCGTGGTCGTTTGCCTGCGCATCCTGCAGCAGCCATTTCTCGGCGCGCGCGGAGTCCTTGGCCGTGCCTTTTCCCTTGATCGCCATCCGCGCCGCACGACGACGCGCTTCCGCCGCCCCGGGGTTTGCTGACATCGTCACGTACCAGTCGAAGGCCTGCTTTGCGGTCTGGCCAACATCGGCATGGTCTTGCTCGTACAAGCCAGCGAGACTGAGCATCGCGTCGCCGTCGCCCGCCTTGACCGCGCCCATGAGCCAGCGCTCGGACGATTTCCACTCCTGCAGGATCCTTGAGCGCGTAGACAGATACCTCATTGCCGCAGCCTCGCCACCTTGCGCCGCGGACTCCATCAACGCCAAGGCCTGCGATATCGATGTCTGCGGACTCTTTGATATCAGGTAATACGCCCGCGCCTGTTGCGCCGCGGAGTCACCGGCTTCGGTAGCCAGTCGCATGGCCTCCAACTGCCGCTCCTCCTTTTCCTGTTGAAGCAAATATTGAGACAACCAGGACTGGCCGGCACCCACGGCATTGCTTGAGGTTGCCGCCAGCGCCTGCAGATCCCGTTCCGGTAGCAGGGGCTCGCGCTTCTGCACTTTCTCCGCCGCCAACGCAGCCAAGACCGAAGGCTGGGCCATCGCACCAGCCAGTGATTTACGCGCCGTGGCCTTCGGGTGCTCGGCACTGCGGGACAGGACGAGGTATTCAAGCGCCACGTCTTCCTCCGACGACAGCCGAATGGCCGCCGAAAGCAGGCCATCGGCGACCGCTTCATTGCGCTTGGCCACGATGTTTTCGGCATGCAGAAAGGCCAGCATAACCATGGGAGTAACGCGCTTCTGTTCCGAGAGACCCAGCAGGATATCTTCCAGCCCATCTCCGCAGCCTTTGAACGGTCGCACCGCGCATATCGCGATCCAGGCGCGCAAGGACTGGATGCCGCCATAACCTGCGCTCACCCGAAGCGCCTTGACTTTCGCCTCCGCGACATCCATCTGCCTGGCCGCCCGTATCGCCTGCAGGTCTACCGCGCCCAGCTGGTTGGTTTTTGCCTGCGCTTCCACGAAGAAATCGACAAGGAGATTCTTGTAGAAGGGATAGCCCTGGTAGTCGTTGGTGCCCTTGAGTTGGGACACCACTTCGACGTAATCAAAGGTGTAGCGTGATTCCTTGCCCGCATCGGCATCCCAGGCCACGACCACCAATGGGAAATAGCGGCCCGGGGCCAAACGTTCGAAATACTCGTTGCGCACCTCAAGGCCCGCCGCATTGATCAAGGCATAGACATCGTTGGGACCGAGCACGCGTATCGGCTTCGGCCATGGCAGCTGGCGTCCGTCCTTTAGTGCTTCCCTAGAAAGCGCCACCAATGCAGACTCGAGTTTCGCAGCCTGATCAACCTGCGCGGTTGCTTAGGCGCAGAACAGGGCTGCCCGCACAACGGCGATACTGACCGGCGCCTTCGACACCGCTTCATCCAACTCGACTGCGTGTGCACGGCAAAGGCCTGCATCTACGCCTTCAGCGGAGTAGCCGACTTTTTCAAGCACGTTGTAGGCCGAGTAAGCAGTTTCGAACTCGGCCGATCGCGTGAACGCCTGCCAGGCTTGGGCGGGATCCCTGGACACACTTTCGATGTCCACGGCACCTGCAATCGCCTGCAGGGGAATCTGCAGCAGCAGGCAAAGGACCAGGCTCATCTTTGGATATCGGCTCATTTTCCGGCCTCGGGTTGCATGTCGCGGAGTAATGCCCGGATGCGCTGTTCGCGTTCCTTTCCGGATGTAGGCGCGACCACGTTGAAGCTGAATCGCGCAGAGATATCGTCTCGCACCGACCGCAACTGCTCGATGTGCACCATGGTGTCGGCTGCGGCGACTTCGCGGCCTTTCACATTGAGTTCGTAGTTCAGCTCAACCTGGTCCGGCCCGATGCGAACCTTGCGCTGGAAGTCGAATGCGCTTGAAGCATGGACAGTTTCGTCCCCGACGAATGCGGGCTTCCAGTCCACCGGGTAAACCATCTTGATCTGATGGGAATAGCTGCCTGGTTGCGCGAAGTCGAGCGGCCCTTTGCGTGCCATCGTCACAGGAAGCGTGGACACGGCTTGCAGAGATTCTGCGTAAAGGTCAATCGACCGCGATGCACCCTCTTCCTGGAACGGGGATTTCAGCAGGTAGGTTTCGGTGAAGCTGATCCGGTTGGCCCGGCGGTCATCCTTGAGAGCAGCGGCGGAAACCACCGACAGTTCACCGAAGCGCTTCCGGTAGTAGTCCGAGTAGCGCCGGGAAAGTTCATCGGCGCGCTGCGAGCCCAGGTTGCGACGCGCGTAATCGGCAGCCTGACCTTCGTAGGTCGTTTCGATCGACAGGCTCACGTCGTTTCCACCCTTGGGTACGTCGTAACGCTCGGTGACCCTGGTTGTCCTCGCCACGCTTGCGGGCGCATCCACTGCCTGCAAGGTGGATCCAGCCGGAACCAGCGGCAACACCATGCCGTAGCTGCTCAGGTCCACGCTGGCCGGATCGCCACCTTGCTGGCTGATGGTAGGGTCAAGCCAGACGGTCTTGCCATTCAGGCGTGCCCTCACGATCACGTGATCGAAATCGGATGCGGAGGGAACGAAATCGGCCACGGCGCGGCCACGGCTGATCGACACCAGCGCAGGCACGGCCTCGATACCCATGCGCCGCAAGAGCGTCGCCAGCAGGTAGGTCTTGTCCTTGCAATCGCCGAACCTGCGTTGCCAGGTTTCCGAGGGCGATGCGGGGCGGTGCGTGTTCTCACCCATTTCCACGCCGAAGTAGCGAACTTCATCCTGCACGGTCCGCAGCGCCGCGGTGAGGCGTTGCATGTCGTCGGGCAGTGCGCGCCATGACTGCAACCTCGACTCGAGTTCCGCGGGAATTTCCTTTACCTCCGGATACAGCGGCACACCCCACGCCACGACGTCCGCCCAACTCTGGGCTACCGCCAACTGCGCCTGCGGATAAGGCTCGAACCATGCCGGATAGTCATCTTCATCGACGACCGCGGAAATTCCCTTGCCGCGCATCGTGACTTCGACGGCTTCGGCGGTCTTGCGGATGAGCGGTTGCGGCGCGTCACCGGTTCGATAGATGCCGGGCGTAGCGCCCGGTTCCAACAGAACGCGGATACTGGCATCGAGGGTGGGATTGGTCCAGGCGAACCTCATCCAGTCGGATATCTGCCCGGCCATCACCGGGTTGGTGCCGATCACCGAATAACCGATACGCACCACATCGCCGACGCGAACGTCTTCCAGCACGATCAATGCCGTGACCAGGCCGTCGGCCATGTCGTTTTCGAAGCCGGCTTCGCGCCTGGCCAACGACACCTTCTCCACGGACAGGCGCGGGCTCCATTTGCCATCGCGCCGCAAATCCGCACGGTGGATGACCAGCCTCTGGTATTCGGGATTGAAGGAGATCTTGAAACGGCCCGCGTCACTGATGTAGCTGTCGGACAGCGCCTCGAATGCATAATCGATGTAGTGCTGGTCACGGCCAGCGCGCCGATCCACCTGCACTTCATGGCGCCAGAATCGCCAGCGTGCGTCCTTGGCCCCCGGCGCCTTGGGATCCCATTGTTCGGCGATGGGCGTACTCACCACGAATTCCGGTACCGGCCCAACTTCGAACTGGAAATCGCCACGCTTGTGGATTTCACCTGCTTGCGCGGTCGTGGCCGCCCATAGCAAAACCGCAATGATGATTCGGCGCATCCCTCGATCCCCTTCCATTGTGTCGTCCAAGTCCATCAAGGTGCCTCCCCAGACACCACCCGCATCCATCTTGCCTGTTGAATCAGGTTCCGCGTTGCTGCAGTGCAGTCACGGCCGGCAATGCCTTGCCTTCCAGGAACTCCAGGAAGGCGCCGCCGCCCGTGGAGATGTAACCGATGTCGCCGGCGATGTCGTACTTGTCCACCGCCGCGAGCGTGTCGCCGCCGCCCGCGATCGAGAACGCTTTGGATGCGGCAATGGCGCGCGCCAGGGTTTCGGTGCCTTTGCCGAAGGCATCGAACTCGAACACGCCGACCGGGCCGTTCCAGACCACGGTGCCGGCCGCTTCGATCATCTTCGCGTAACGCGCGGCGGTCTCCGGGCCAATATCGAGAATCATGTCGTCGGCGCCGACATCCGCCACCTGTTTCACGGTAGCCGTGGCATCGGCCTTGAATTCGGAGGCAACCACCACGTCGGTCGGCACCGGGATCTCGGCGCCGCGCGCGCGCGCATCGGCGATGATCTTGCGGGCCGTGTCCAGCAGGT
>JBDTZK010000129.1:0-6041 GCA_040005195.1 Pseudoxanthomonas sp. | reverse complement strand
CCAGGTGGGCCCAGCGCTGGTTTTCGGTGAAGCGCGCCAGGAAGCAGCCGGCGGTGATCGCGCCGCCCCAACGGCCGCCGATGTTGTAGACGTCGGCGAAGGTGGAGTCGAGCTGGGTCTGGTATTCGTCCCACAGTGGCAGGCGCCAGGCGCGGTCGAATACCTGTTCGCCTGCCGCGACCAGATCGTCGGCCAGGTCGTCGTGCTTGCTCATCAGGCCGCTGGCGTAGCGGCCCAGGGCGACGAGGCAGGCGCCGGTCAGCGTCGCCACGTCCAGCAGTGCTTCGGGTTCAAAGCGCTGCGCATAGGTCAGGGCGTCGCACAGGATCAGCCGGCCTTCGGCGTCGGTATTGCCCACCTCGATGGTCTTGCCTGACATGCTGGTGATGACATCGGAAGGGCGGTAGGCGTTGCCATCGATCGCGTTTTCGACCGCAGGCACCACCACGATGACGTTCAATGGCAACTTCATCTTCACCGCCGCGACGAAGGTGCAGAGGACGTTGGCCGCGCCACACATGTCGTACTTCATTTCCTCGATGCCACCCTGGGTCTTCAGGTTGACGCCACCGGTATCGAAGGTGATGCCCTTGCCGACCAGGACGTAGGGCTTGGCATCAACGCCGTCCACCTTGGTCGCTCCTGACCACTTCAGCACGATCAGATGCGGACGATTCACCGAGCCGCGCGCGACTGCCAGCAGCGAGCCCATGCCCAGCGCTTCCATCTGCGCTTCATCAAGGATTTCGGCCTCGGCGCCTTCGTGCTCGCCGGCGAACTTCTGCGCCTGCTCGGCCAGGTAGGCCGGCGTGCAGATATTGGGCGGCAGATTGCCGAGTTCGCGCGCGAACGCGGCGGCGTCGGCAATGGCGCTGCCCTGCATCAGCGCGGCTTCGTCACTGCCGCTGACCGACAGCGTGGCCAGGCCGGTGTCGTCGTGCTTCTTCTTGCCCAGGGTCGCGGTATAGCGGTAGCTGGCGTGGTCGGAGGCGATCACGGCCTGGCGAATGTTCCAGGCGGCGTCGCGGTCCTTGACCTCGAGTTCCGACAGCGTGAACAGCACATGGGCCGAAGGGCCGACCTTCAGCGCGCGGGCCGCGTCGCCGACGGCTTTCAGATACTGCGGCACACCGAATTTGGCTGAATCGCCCAGGCCGATGACCAGCACGCGCGGGGCGGTGACGCCGTCCAGGTCGTGCAGCAGCGTGGTCTTGCCGGTCTTGCCACCCACATCGCCGCGTTGGACCAGCGTATTGAGCTTGCCGCCACTGGCCGCATCCAGTGCACGCCCGGCCGGTGTGAGGGTCTTGTCGGCGTAGGCGCCTATCACGATGCAGTCGAAGCCGGCGGTGGCCGGGGCGTCGTGGTTCAGGGTGAATTCCAGTGCCATTGATCAGATTCCCAAATCAAAGTGGTGACGAGTTCCGTACAATCGTGGGTTACCGGCTGGCAGCAATGCCGCCCCGGGCCGCGAAAAAAGCGGCCAATTCCCAGCGAACGAAGGCGAGATTGTAAACCAACCCCTCATGGCGAAGCTGGACAGGTACCTCTTCCGCGAATTCACCCAGAGCTTTCTGGCCACGCTGATCGTGTTGCTGGTGGTGAGCCTTGGCGGGGTAATGGCGGACCTACTGGGCAATATCGCCGAAGGCAAGATCCCGGCCAGCCTGCTGATTTCGCAGATGGGCCTGCAGCTGCTCAATTACCTGCCGGTGATCCTGCCGCTGGCGTTGATGCTTGGGCTGCTGCTGGCGTTCGCGCGCCTGTATCGCGACTCGGAGATGTCGGTGCTCACCGGCATCGGGGTTGGTCCGAAGCGTTTGCTCAAGCCGTTCCTGATGCTGGTCGTGCCGGTGGTGGTGGTGATCGGAATGCTTTCCCTGTGGTTGGGGCCGTGGGCCGACCGCACCAGCGAGCGCATGATCGAACATGCCAACCGCAGCCTGGTCGTGGCTGGGCTGGATGCGGGCCGCTTCACCACGCTACCCAATGGCAGCGTCATCTATATCGGTGGGATTTCGGCAGACGGCACCAAATTGCAGCGCGTGTTCGTGCAGCGGCAGGAAGGCGACCGGCTGGATGTCGTGACCTCGCAGGGCGGGGAGATGTTCTTCGAAGGCCAGCGCGACCGCTACATGCGCCTGAACCAGGGCTTCCGTGTGGAAGGTCCGTTGAACGCCGGGCGCGACTTCAACCTGATGCGCTTCGCCACCAATGAATTCGCCCTGCCGGACCGTGCCAATGTGCGCGAACAAACCGACCCCGAGCTGCTGACCACGCTGGCGCTGCTGACAGACAAGCGCGCGGACGCCAACGCCCAGCTGCACTATCGCCTGACGCCGCCGCTGCTGGCGCTGGCGTTCGCACTGATTGCCCTGCCGCTGGCGCGCAGTTCGCCGCGACAGGCGCGGTACGGCCGGATCATGCTGGGCTTCCTGGCGTACTTGGTGGGCACCAATCTGATGTATGTCGGCACCAGCGCGCTGTCGGAAGGCAAGATTCCGGGTTTCCTGGGCCTGTGGTGGCTGACCTTGCCGCTGCTGGCGTTCGGGCTGTGGTTCTATCTGCGTGACGGACACATGGCCCATTCCAGGTTGAAGGCGTCATGAAGTTGCGCCCCGCTCTGCATGACATGTACGTGGGACGCGTGGTCCTGGCCACCGTGCTGCTGGTGTGGTCGGTACTGGTAGGCCTGGACGTGGTCAACGCCATCTCCAGTGAACTCAATGACCTGGGCAAGGGCAGTTACAGCTTCGGCCATGCCGTGGCCTTTGTGGCGTACACCATTCCCCGGCGTGCCTACATGATGTTCCCCACGGCGGCGGTGATTGGTGCATTGATGGGGCTGGGCCAGCTGGCGGTCAGTTCGGAACTCATTGCCATGCGCGCGCTGGGCTTGTCACGCATGCGCCTCAGTCTGTCGGTGGCGATTGCGCTGGGATTGTTGACCGGCCTGATGGTGCTGGGCATGGAGACGCTGGGAAGTTGGGGCCAGACCCAGGCCGACCGCGTGCGTACCTCGGCAATCACCAACAATGCTGCCGCCGCAACTTATTCCGGGCTGTGGGCGCGCGAAGGCAATACGTTCCTCAACGCACAAGGTGGCGAAAAGAAGGTCCAGGATGGGCGCGAGTGGCTGCAGTTGCGCGATGTGCGGCTGTACGAGCTGGCCGAAGATGGCCGCCTGTCGTCGATTTCTCACGCCACCACGGCCGAAAATTTCGACAGCAAGTGGGTATTGAAGAACGTGCTGCGCACCACCTTCAACGCAAATTCGGTAACCCAGGAACAACTGCTCGGCCTGCGCTGGGAATCGGACCTTGATCCGGCTGCACTGGCGGACACGATCGCCAAGCCGCGCTATATGTCGGCCGCCGACCTGTCGCGCAGCATCGATTACCGCAAGCGCAACGGACTGGATGCGCGCGAATACCAGGAGGTTTACTGGGGCCGCTGGTTCTATCCGCTCAACGTGCTGGCGCTGTGCCTGGCGGCGATTCCGTTCGCCTTTGGCAGCCTGCGCAGTGGCGGGCTGGGCAAGCAGCTGTTCCTGGGCATCCTGTTCGCGCTCGGATTCTGGTTGCTGCAGACCTTGTTCAGTCGCCTCGCCGGCGCCTTCAAGTTTGATTACTGGATTGCCTACCTGCTGCCGCCGCTGGTGATGCTGGCCGTGTCGGCGTGGCTGTTCCGGCGACGAAGCAGTTGATCAGGAGGGGCCTTGGGCCACTCCTGCGATCTATTCACTTGCGAACTCAATCACCCACCTAGGTTCCGGTGGTTGCCAGTGCAGGTCCGTCCCGTGGAATGTCGGTTCAAGGCCTCGTCACGGTTTCGGCAAGCGGATCATGCGCGTGCCACTGGCCCGGTCGTGCCAGGTCAGCGCATCACGGTCTGCCCATGCCCACCAGAATCCGATTCCCGCGAGCAGCAGCGAAAATGTGGCGACCGCATAGCGCACGCACAGCGCGCTCCAGCTTGGCGCATTCCCATCCGCCGCGACCACTTTCAGGCGCCACGGTCGCATGCCCAGGGTCTGCCCGCCGCGCCGCCAGCTCATCACCGCATACACGCCCGTCAGCAGCCAGCAGGCCAGCCACAGCGCTATCTGCAATGCGCTGAGAGGTGCGATGTTCTGGCGCTCGGCGTGGCCGCTCAGGTAGTAGGCCAGGGTGAATCCGGCGCTCAGCAGCAGCCATAGCGCCATGGCAGGCCACAGATCGTAGAGCAGGCCGAACATTCGCCAGCCAATCAGGGCGCGGGGTTTCTGTGGGGTATCGGTTTGTTGATTCATCGCACCAGCATATCCGCCATCACCGGCGCTCGCTAAGCTGGCGACATGGATTCCCGCACTCCTGCCGAACGCCGCGCAATTGCCATGGGCCTGCCTGAAGTGCCCGCGGCGGACGCCATGCAGATCAACCAGTTCCTTGACGCGATCTGGGCCGAAAACGGTTTGGCCAAGCCCACGCTGGCCAGCTATCGGCGCGACCTGGAAGGCATCGCGCGGTGGCGCAGCCATGTAGCGCAGGACCTTTCGCAACTGGACCGCCAGGCACTGTTCGATTACCTGGCCTGGCGTACGCGCCAACACGGCTACTCACCGCGCAGCAACGCACGGCTGCTCTCCTCATTGCGCGCCTTCTATGCATGGCTGGTGCGACGCGGTCTGCGCAACGATGATCCCACCGCGCTGCTGGACCCGCCCAAGCTGCCGCGTTCGCTGCCCAAGGCGTTGTCCGAAAGCCAGGTCGAAGCCCTGCTGGCGGCGCCATTGATCGACTCGCCACTCGGACTGCGTGACCGGGCCATGCTTGAGCTGATGTATGCGGCGGGTTTGCGTGTCAGTGAACTGGTCGGGTTGCCGACCAATGCAGTGAACCTGCGACAGGGCGTGGTGCGGGTGACCGGCAAGGGTAGCAAGGAACGGCTGGTGCCGCTGGGGGAAGAATCCCAGCACTGGCTTGAGAAATACCTGGCCGAGTCGCGCCCACAACTGGCCAGCAAGCGCACTCTGGTGGACCTGTTCATCGGCACCCGCGGCCAAGCGCCCAGTCGACAGGAATTCTGGGGACTGGTGAAGCGCTATGCCGTGGCGGCCGGAATCGACCCCGGCAAGGTCAGCCCGCACGGGCTGCGCCACAGTTTCGCGACCCACCTGCTCAACCGTGGCGCAGACCTGCGCGCGCTGCAGATGTTGCTGGGCCACAGCTCGCTGTCCACGACCCAGATCTACACTTTCGTGGCGCGCGAACACCTGCAGAAACTGCACGGCAAACACCATCCGCGCGGATGAATCCCGGCCCCATGGCGGCTGGGATGAAGGTCGTCTGCGGCAGGTATGTGCGAAAATCCCGACCCTGCGGCTCTCCCTGTCAGGATCCCGTCTCCTCATTGCCCCCGAAGGAACGTTTCATGAAGCATCTGCTGTTCTGTGTCGCCGCATCGCTTGGTCTGGCCAGCCTGACCGCTTGCGCCCAGGCGCCACAACCCGGCACGGCTGCCAAACCAGCGGCCAGTCCCGCCGTCGCGGCCGTCAAGGGCGGCACCGCCGACTCGCGCGCCCGTCAGGCGTTGCTGACGCTCAATCCGCAGATGCAGATCGACTACATCGGCGCGGCCGAAATCCCCGGGTTCCGTGAGGCCATCGTAGGTGGCCAGGTGGTGCTGGTCAGCGACGACGGCAAGTATCTGGTCCAGGGCACGGTGCTGGATATCGCTGCGAAAAAAGAGCTCAGCCAGTCGAGCGCGGCGCTGTCCAAGTACCGCACCGACCTGCTGGCCGGCATCAAGACCAGCGACCGCATCGTGTTCGCGCCGCCCAACGCCAAGTACACCATCAGCGTCTTCACCGACATCGAATGCGGCTACTGCCGCAAGCTGCACAGCGAGATTGCCGAGTACAACAAGCGCGGCATCGCCATCGAATACATGGCGTTCCCGCGAATGGGGCTGGGCAGCAAGGACCACAAGGACATGATTTCCGTGTGGTGTGCGACCGACCGCAAGCAGGCGCTGACCGACGCCAAAAATGGCGTGCCGGT
>JBDTZK010000128.1:0-6085 GCA_040005195.1 Pseudoxanthomonas sp. | reverse complement strand
TGGACGCGCTGAAGAAGAAGGAAACGCCCTTCTTCGTGATGGACACCCACGCCGGACGCGGCCGCTATCTGTTGGCCGCGCCGGAAAGCCGCAAGACTGGCGAAGCCGATGCCGGGATCCTGCGACTGATGGGCGAAGCCAGGATGCCGGAAATACTGGAACGCTATCTGCGCGCAGTCGAAGCCAACAACCCGGTGGGCGCCCTGATCGCCTACCCCGGTTCTCCGTTGCTGGTGGCACAGGCTTTGCGCGACCAGGATCGCCTGGCTGCGTGTGAACTGCAGCCCGACGAAGCAGCCGCACTGAAGGAACTGTTTGCACAGGACACGCGCGTTGCGGTGCACGCACGCGATGGCTACACCGCGATCAAAGCGATGCTGCCGCCGAAACTGGGGGCGACGAAATTCGCACGTGGGCTGGTCTTGATCGATCCGCCTTACGAAATCCAGGAAAACGAATACCCGCTGATCATCAGCACCGTGCGTGATGCGCTGGAGCGCTGGCCGCAGGCGACGTTCGCCATCTGGTATCCCATCAAGTTGCGCCGCAGCCTGCAGCCGTTCTTCCGCAAGGTCGCGGCCCTGCCCGCCAAGTCGGTGCTGCTGGCCGAATTGCAGATCCGTTCCGATGATTCACCGCTGCGCTTGAACGGCAGCGGCATGGTGATCGTCAACCCGCCGTGGCAGTTCGACCAGCACATCGCACCGGCCCTGCCGTTGCTGAAGAAAACGCTGGGCGAACCCGGAGCAATGACCCGCCTGGAATGGCTGCGGACCGAAGACTGAGCCGATGCGCTGTGCGAGAATCGCGCCCCCCACACCCTAGCGCAGCAAAGCCCACATGGCCGGATCCAGCTTCTTCGCCCTGATTGACGACATCGCCACCTTGCTCGACGACGTGGCCTTGATGACCAAGGTCGCCGCGAAGAAGACCGCTGGCGTGCTGGGCGACGATCTTGCACTCAATGCGCAGCAGGTCACCGGCGTCAACGCCGACCGCGAGCTGCCGGTGGTGTGGGCAGTGGCCAAGGGCTCATTGCTCAACAAGGCCATCCTGGTACCCGCCGCGCTGGCGATCAGCGCGCTGGAAACCTGGCTGCACGGCCGCGGCTACAACATCCCGCTGGTGACCCCGCTGATGATGCTGGGTGGTGCCTTCCTGTGTTTCGAAGGGGTGGAAAAGCTGGCCCACAAATTCCTGCACGCCAAGGATGACGATGGCAAGCGCCATGCCGAACTGGTCGAGGCCGTGCAGGACGAGACAGTGGACATGGTGGCGTTCGAGAAGGACAAGATCAGCGGCGCCATCCGCACGGATTTCATCCTGTCGGCCGAAATTATCGTCATCTCGCTGGGTACGCTGGTCGGTCGCAGTTTTACCGAGCAGTTGCTGACACTGGTGGCCATTGCCCTGGTCATGACCATGGGTGTGTACGGGGCGGTCGCCGGCATCGTGAAGCTGGACGATGCAGGGCTGGCATTGAACCGGGACACGCGCGACAGCGGCTGGGCGCGTTTCAAGCGCGTACTGGGTACCAGCATCCTGCGCAGCGCGCCCTACCTGATGAAATTCCTCTCGGTCGCCGGCACCGCGGCAATGTTCCTGGTTGGCGGCAGCATCCTGGTGCACGGGTTTACGGTCCTGCATCACTTCATCGAGCCGTACACCCAGGGCGCGGCCGGCACGCTGGTGTCCATGCTGTTCGACGCCGCGGTGGGCATCGTGGCCGGCGCCTGTGTCTTGCTGGTGGTCACGTTGATTTCCCGGCTGCGCAAGCCCAAGGCTCCTTCGCAAGCCTGAATCAGCACCCGGCATGTCACCACTGCACACCCGCTCCGTCACTCGCCGCTACCACCCATTCATGCGAGCATGACCACATGACCGCACCAAAACGACTCCCGCCCTGGCACGAACACTTCCGCCTGCCCAGTGGCCGCGATTTGCTGATCCGCCCGATCCGCCCCGAGGATGCAGACCCGATCCAGGGCGCATTCGCGTTGCTCGGACCGGAGGAAGTGCGCCAGCGGTTCCTGTACACCCTGAAGGAATTGACCCCGGAAATGGCGCATCGCCTGTGCCATCCCGATCCGCGCACCGATTTCGCACTGGTCGCAGCCGAGAACCTGCCGCCGGGTGAAGCCCTGGTCGGCGCCGTGGCGCGCGCCTCGATCACCGCACGCACCCGCGAGGCCGAATTTGCCATCCTGGTCAGCCATTTCATCTCAGGCCAGGGCCTGGGCCGCCAGTTGATGCGCAAGCTGGTGAAATGGGCCAGGACCAAGAAACTCGACCGCCTGTACGGTGACGTCCTGGATCACAACCATCCGATGCTGCAGTTGGCCCAGTCACTGGGCTTCAAGCGTATGCGCGAAGACGACACGCCCGGCCTGGTGCGCGTAGTCCTGGACTTGAACGAATAGCGTCACCGGCAGCCTGTCCGGTGACGGGGTGCCTTGGCACCGTAAAACACAAATCAGGCTGCTGTGCGATCTGCAAATCAAGACAGAACGCACCACTTCAGCTCCCTTACGCGACACAGCCGCCGACTTCACACCTGCAACCGCTAAAATAAGCGGCTGATGAAAAAGCCTTCCTATCCCGCTCCGCCGCTGCCCAAGAGCGGCCACCTGCGCACCTGGTGGCGCGCACCCAGTTCTCCCACCGCCCTGGCCTGGTTCGTCGCACGTGCCGCCGAAGCGCATGCCGGCCCGGTGATGGTGGTTGCACGCGATACCCACGGCGCGCACCAGCTGGAATCGGACCTGCATACGCTGCTCGGCGAGAATGCGGACCTGCCCGTCTTCCCCTTCCCGGACTGGGAAACCCTGGCCTACGACCGCTTCAGCCCGCACCCGGACATCATTTCCCAGCGCCTGGCCGCATTGCATGCCCTGCCCGGCCTGACACGCGGCATCGTGGTGGTGCCGGTGCAGACGCTGATGCAACGCCTGCCGCCGCTGCGCTATGTGGTCGGCGGCAGCTTCGACCTGAAAGTCGGGCAGACCCTGGATTTCGACCAGGAAAAACGCCGGCTGGAATCAGCCAGCTATCGCAACGTGCCGCAGGTACTGGACCCGGGCGATTTCGCGATCAGGGGCGGTCTGCTGGATGTGTTCCCGATGGGCGCCACTGCACCGCTGCGCATCGAATTGCTGGACGACACCATCGACTCCATCCGTGCCTTCGATCCTGAAAGCCAACGCTCGCTGGAAAAGACCGCGGCAGTGAAGATGCTGCCGGGCCGCGAAATTCCGCTGGACGATCTTTCGGTCAAGCGCGCGCTGGATGCACTGCGCGAACGCTTCGATGTCGACATGCGTCGCAGCTCGCTGTACCAGGATCTCAAGGCCGGCATTGCGCCGGCGGGCGTCGAATATTACCTGCCACTGTTCTTTGAACAGACTGCGACGTTGTTCGATTACCTGGATGCCTCCGCGCTTCCCCTGATCGGCGATGGCGTGACCGAAGCGACCGAAGCGTTCTGGGCACAGACCAGCAACCGCTACGAACAACGACGCCACGACCTGGAACGACCGCTGGTTCCACCAGACGAGTTGTACCTGCCACCGGACGCACTGCGTGAGCGCCTCAACCGCGCCGCGCGCATCGAGATCTGTGGCCTGGAACATCCGCGCCGCGAGGAAGCCCACGCCTTGGGCGAACAGCCCGTGCCCGTACTGCCGCTGGCCGCCAAGGACGCCGAGCCTGCTGCAGCGGTGAAATCGTTCCTGTCCAGCTACCCGGGCAGGGTGATGGTCGCAGCGGATTCGCCGGGACGCCGGGAGGCATTGATGGAGGTGATGCAGGCGGCGGGATTGGCGCCGGAAGTTGTCGCAGATTTCAATGCGTTCATTACATCCCCTCTCCCGCAAACGGGAGAAGGGTTGTTTACAGGGCCAAGATTCGCGATCGCAGTTGCCCCGTTCGAAGACGGCTTCGCGCTTGATCAGCCTCAAATCGCCGTCCTCACCGAACGCCAGCTGTTCCCCGAACGCGCGACCCAGCCGCATCGGCGACGTCGCACGGGACGCGAGCCCGAATCGATCATTCGCGACCTGGGTGAATTGAGCGAAGGCGCGCCGATCGTCCATGAGGATCACGGCGTTGGCCGTTACCGGGGCCTGGTGGTACTGGAAGCCGGCGGCACGCCCGGCGAATACCTGGAAATCGAATACGCCAAGGGCGATCGCCTGTACGTGCCGGTCGCGCAACTGCACCTGATCAGCCGTTACTCGGGCGCATCGGTGGAAACCGCGCCCTTGCATTCGCTGGGCGGCGAAGCCTGGACCAAGGCCAAGCGCAAGGCCGCCGAAAAAGTACGCGATGTCGCCGCAGAGCTTCTTGAAATACAGGCGCGCCGACAGGCACGTGCAGGTCTGGCGCTGCACCTGGACCGCGCCATGTACGAACCATTCGCAGCCGGTTTCCCGTTCGAGGAAACGCCTGACCAGCACCATGCCATCGAAGCGGTGTTGCGCGACCTGGCCAGTTCGCAGCCGATGGACCGCGTGGTCTGCGGCGACGTGGGTTTCGGCAAGACCGAAGTAGCGCTGCGTGCCGCGTTTGCCGCAGCGACTGCCGGCAAACAGGTCGCCGTGCTGGTACCCACTACGTTGTTAGCCGAACAGCACTACCGCAATTTCCGCGACCGCTTCGCCGACTGGCCGTTGAAGGTGGAAGTACTGTCGCGCTTCAAGAGCGCCAAGGAGATCAAGGAAGAACTGAACAAAGTCAGCGAAGGCACGCTGGACGTGATCGTCGGCACCCATCGCCTGCTGCAACCTGACGTCAAGTTCAAGGATCTGGGCCTGGTGATCGTGGACGAGGAACAGCGTTTCGGCGTGCGCCAGAAAGAAGCGCTGAAGGCACTGCGCGCCAACGTGCACCTGTTGACCCTCACCGCCACCCCGATTCCGCGCACCCTGAACATGGCCATGGCAGGCTTGCGCGACCTGTCGATCATCGCCACGCCGCCGCCCAACCGGTTGGCGGTACAGACTTTCATCACCCCGTGGGATGCGCCGCTGCTGCGCGAGGCCTTCCAGCGCGAGCTTGCACGTGGCGGCCAGATCTATTTCCTGCACAACGACGTGGAAAGCATTGGCCGGATGCAACGCGATCTGTCGGAACTCGTACCCGAGTCGCGCATCGGCGTCGCCCATGGGCAGATGCCGGAACGCGAGCTTGAGCAGGTGATGCTCGACTTCCAGAAACAGCGCTTCAACGTCCTGCTGTGCACGACCATCATCGAATCGGGCATCGACATTCCCAACGCCAACACCATCATCATCAATCGCGCCGACCGCTTCGGCCTGGCACAGCTGCATCAGCTGCGCGGGCGGGTCGGTCGTTCGCACCATCGCGCGTACGCCTACCTGGTGGTGCCCGACAAGCGTGCCATGAGCGGCGACGCGCAACGCAGGCTGGACGCCATCGCCGCCATGGACGAACTGGGGGCGGGCTTCACCCTGGCCACCCACGACCTCGAAATCCGTGGCGCAGGCGAACTACTGGGCGAAGACCAGAGCGGGCAGATGGCCGAGATCGGCTTCAGTCTGTATACCGAACTGCTGGAGCGCGCGGTGCGCTCGATCCGTCTGGGCAAGTTGCCCGACCTGGATGCAGGCACCGCCCATGGCGCCGAAGTGGAACTGCACCTGCCCTCGCTGATCCCGCATGACTACCTGCCCGATGTGCACACGCGGCTGACGCTGTACAAGCGCGTCAGCAGCGCGCAGGACGCCGACGAACTGCGCGACCTGCAGGTGGAAATGATCGATCGTTTCGGCCTGTTGCCGGATCCGGCCAAACACCTGTTCGCGATCGCGGAATTGAAACTCACCGCGACCGCGATGGGTATCCGCAAGCTGGACCTGGGCGAAAACGGGGGACGCATCGTGTTCGAGTCACAGCCCAACATCGACCCCATGGCGGTGATCCAGATGATCCAGAAGCAGCCCAAGCTCTATGCCATGGACGGCCCCGACAAATTGCGCATCAAGCTGCCCTTGCCTGAACCGGCCGACCGCTTCAATGCGGCACGTGGACTGCTGACGGCGCTGGCGAAATCCTGAGCCGGCGTTAG
>JBDTZK010000127.1:0-6102 GCA_040005195.1 Pseudoxanthomonas sp. | reverse complement strand
AAATCGAATGCCACAAGATACCCCGGCCCTGCGTGAATGTCCCGGTGATCGGCGCGGCTTCAGCGCGCAGACTGCCTTTCAGGTCCGCGGGTGGCAGGGTTGGCCTCGCGCAGCGCCAAGCCCAGCAGAAGCCCGATGAGCACGACATACAGGCTTGTCGTCATGGCATGCGAGAACATGGACTGGGTGAGGCCGGACAGCACATACACAACCACCAGCATCAGCCCAGCCCATGCACAACCCAATGGCACCCGCAGGCGTCCTTTCACAATGATCCGCATGAAGTTGAAGGCCGGAACCAGATACAGCGCCAGGATCGCGATCAGTCCCGGGATGCCCAGGGTGGACGACCACTGCGCCAGGTCGTTATGCGCGTGCCCCAGCGTGCACACCACGGGGCCTTGTACCCGGCAGGCTGGGAGCTGTTGCACCAGCGTACCGAAACGATCAATGCCAACGCCGGTCCAGAGGTGCTCTACGAACGCGTGCCACGCCAGTGACAGGAACTGCAGCCTGGCGCCGAGCGCTGAATCCGCGTGACCATCGGCGTATTGCATGAGATCGATCTGGATATTCCCAAGCCGCATATGCGTAGTGAGCCAGGGCACCGTGCACAGCAGGGCCAGGAACACCAGCAGCAGCAACAGCGCGAGGCCGAGCCTGAAACGAGCCGTGCGGCCACCCTTGCCGAACGCCGCCACCAGCACCAGCATGCCCAGGCCCGGCAAAGCGCCACGACTGCCCGACATCACGATGGCTGCCGTGCCGGCCACCAGCGTAACTATGACCAAGGCAAGCGCCCACGATTGATCGTTCTGTGGGCGGCAATACACGGCCAGCACCAATAGGGCCAGCACCGCATTGGCGAACACGATGGGGTTGGCCCCCGCGCCCGCGCGGTCTATGCCCCACCACATTTCCATGGATGCCATCGCACAGGCGATGAAAACCCCCGCCAAGGCGCCAAACCACAACCAGGCCCGGGACGGCGCCGCCGCAAAAGCGAGCACTGCGCACCAGGGCAACAGCAGGAATCGGGAATAGTTGTCGACCGTCTGCCAGCCTTGGGCCGTTGCCTGCATGGACATGATCGCTACACCCACCACCAGCAACGATACCCCTGCGAATGAACCAAAGATGCGTGGATATTGTCGCCAACTCTGGACAAGCAATTGCGGCACCAGCAACGTTCCTGCGACAAGTGTCATCGCGAAGGCCGCCATGCCGTTGGGCAGGAACACGAACGCCGCAGCGCTCGTCAATCCCATCGCGGTCAGCCATGTTGCGGTGGCGGAGCGGCGCCCTGCACGCTGTTCAATCCATTCTGTGCCAATGACCGCCATTCAGTAACTTCGTCCATCACACCGAAGCCGGATTTTAACGGGTCAAGCGGTGGCCGCACATGAATGCCGCGCACGATTTGACTGTAAATATTTCACATAATTTCTGCCCGGCTTGGCTGCGGCTCGAATACCTGCATGCGCTGCCGATCTGCAATTGCGCTAGGAAACACCACCTTTGTGCAGACGCGCGTAGAAGAAGCCATCCCTCCCGTCTTCTCCAGGCAGACGCTGCCGTCCTGCGCCGGCAACATCGCCGTAAGAAGCACCCAGGTCTTGTGCCTGTGCGTCAGCGTTGTGCCCAAGAAAATTCGCCACCTGCACTTCGTTCTCTTCCTTAAGGATCGAACAGGTGGCATAGAGCAGCACGCCACCTGGCTTGACCACCTGCCACAACGCTTTCAGCAAACCCGCTTGCAAAGCCACCAGAGAGGTCACGTCTTCCGGCCGACGATGCAGCAATACATCAGGCTGTCGCCTGATAATGCCGGTCGCCGAGCACGGCGCATCCAGCAGTACTGCATCAAAGGGTTCGCCGTCCCACCAGGCTGACACGTCCGCCGCATCGGCGGCCTTTAATTCCGCATGTGCGCCGACACGTTCCAGCGTTTCGCGCACCCGGTTGAGGCGCCGCGCGTCGATATCCAGCGCAAGCAGACGCAGCGTGGGTTCGCGCTCCAGCAGGTGAGCGGATTTACCCCCCGGCGCTGCGCAGGCATCCAGCACGCGCGCACCGGCAAACGGTGCCAGCGCATCGGCCACCTGCTGCGCCGACCCATCCTGCACCGAGGCGTCGCCTTCACTGAAACCCGGCAGCATCGACACTGCAACTGGCGAATCTATGCGCACTGCATCCGTCAGATCTGGCGCAGTGATCGCTTCGATGCCTGCCCCCCGCAGCCGTTCTGCGTAGGCGTCGCGAGTGCCGTTGCGGCGGTTGACCCGCAACCACAGGGGCGCAGCATGCGCACTGGCGCTGAAGATGGCAGCCGCGTGTTCGCCCCATTGGAGAACGATTTTTTCTCGTAGCCAAACCGGCCACGACGCCGACGCATTTCCTTCAGGAAAACCTTCGCGCTGCGCGCGACGCAGCAAGGCATTCACCATGCCCGCCTGGTGTGGGCGGCCGAGCACGCGCGCCGCTTCCACAGTGGCGGACAGCGCTGCATGCGCAGGCAAACCCATGGCATCGATCTGCGCAAATCCCACCAGCAGCAGCGCGCGCAGATCACCGTCCTTGTCGCCCAGCGGACGCTGCAACCACGACGCCAGCGCGGCGTCATAGCGTGCGCGCTGGCGCAATGCCGAAAAGCAGATCGCTTCCAGCAAAGCACGATCGCGCGGGTCGGGCAATTGCGTCAAAGTCTTCGCAAGTTCGCCTTTGAGCGAACGGCCGCCATGCATCACCGCATCCAGCACTTGAGCCGCCAACACCCGTGTCGCAACGCCAGGCGCCGCATTGCCGGTGATGGGGATCATGCGACGACCAGGTCGCGCCGGGCGTTCAGGTAATCGGCTGCCGTGATTGCCTTGCCGCCTTCACGCTGCACGACGCGCAGCCTCAGTGCGCCGTGAGCGCAGGCGATGTCGATGCCCTGCTTCCCGGCAGCAAGCAAGGTGCCCGGTGCACTCGCATGCGCAAGCTCCAACCCGATGGCGCCATGAATGCGCAGCCGTTCACCTGCGACCATGGCTTCGGCCACAGGCCACGGCTCAAAGGCGCGAACCTTCCGCGCCAGCACATCGGCAGGCTGGTTCCAGTCCAGCCGCGCTTCCTGTTTGTCCAGCTTGTGCGCGTACGTGACCCCAGCCTCGGGCTGCACCCACGGTCGCGGCAATACGTCGGCGCGGCGCAGCGCCAGGCCATCGGCCAAAACGCCGGCACCCAGTTCGGCCAAACGGTCATGCAACTGGCCGCCCGTGTCCTCAGGCCCGATCGACGTGGTCTGTGCAAGCAGCACCGGGCCCGTGTCCAGGCCAGCCTCCATCCGCATCAGGCACACGCCGGTCTCGGTGTCGCCGGCCTCGATGGCGCGCTGGATCGGCGCGGCGCCACGCCAGCGGGGCAACAGCGAGGCATGAATGTTCCAACAGCCAAAGCGCGGAATTTCAAGCACGGCGCGCGGCAGGATCAGGCCGTAAGCCACCACGATGATCAGATCCGGCTCCATGTCGCGCAGCGCCTGCTGCGATTGCTTGTGCCTGAGCGTTTCCGGCTGCAATACGGGAATGCCACGCTGGATCGCTTCCAGCTTCACCGGCGAAGGCGTCAAACCTCGCCCGCGCCCGGCAGGACGGTCCGGTTGTGTGTAGACCGCGATCACTTCCCCTTGCGCATGCGCGGCGCGCAGGCTGGGAACGGCGAAGGCCGGCGTACCGGCAAAAATGATTCTCATGATGGGACAGCGGGGGGAGAAAGGAGTGGGAATGGTAACGGCGAAGCGGCGGCGGGCTGCCTTCCCTGCGTCCTAAGCCCTGCCGCTCAAGCCGCGTCGCCTGCCAGCTTGCGCTGCTTGGCGAGCTTCTTGCGCACCATTTCGCGCTTCAGCGGCGACAGGTAGTCGACGAACAACTTGCCGTCCAGGTGATCCATCTCATGCTGTATGCACACAGCAAGCAGACCCTCGGCCTGCAGCTGCTGCGGCTGTCCATCCCGGCCCAGGAAACGCACTTCGATGGAATCGGCGCGGGTGACGTCAGCGAAGATGCCGGGCACCGACAGGCAGCCTTCCTGATAGACCTGTTCCCCTGCCCTGGACAGGATTTCCGGGTTGATGAACACCTGCGGGCCAGCCTTGTCCTCGCTCACGTCGATGACCATGAAGCGTTCGTGCACATCGACCTGGCTCGCCGCCAGGCCGATGCCCGGGGCTTCATACATGGTCTCGAACATGTCATCGAGCAGCTGCTGGAAGGTGGGGTCGGCGACCCGGGCAGCAGCCACCGGCACCGCCTTGGTGCGCAGGCGGGGATCGGGGAATTCGAGGATGGGCAACAGTGACATGGCAATCAATCAGTGGGGATGCCGTCGGAATTCGGCAAGACCTCACGGATTCTAACTCGCGGGCTTGCTTCGCGCCCCGGTTTCTGGCCTATAGTACGGACAACCTGTGGGGAATCAGGTGGGGATTATCATGTTCAGAAAATTTCGTACGGTTATTGCCGCTGCTGCGTTCATCGTGGCCACTTATGCTGCGGCTGCCGAAATGTCCGCCGCCCATCCCGATACCTACACGGTAAAGCGGGGCGATACGCTCTGGGACATTTCCGGGAAATTCCTGAAGAAGCCGTGGTTGTGGCCGGAAATCTGGCAGGCAAACCCGCAGATCAAGAACCCGCATCTGATCTATCCGGGCGACATCATCAGCCTGGCCTATCTGGACCGCGTAGGCCTCCAGGCCGGTCCGCGCCAGGAAGCGCCGATCGGGGCGATCCCGCTGGCCGATATCGAGCCCTTCCTCAAGAACCTGCGCGTCACCGACAGCTTCGAAGATCTGCCGCGCGTGGTGGCACTTGAAGGTGATCGTCTTCGCAGCTCCGGTGGGCAGCTGGTCTACACGCTGGGACTTGAAGGTGCACAGGTCGGCCAGCGCTTTGCGATCGTGCGTCCCTCCCTGCGTTACACCCATACCCGCTTCGTGTCCGATGGCCATTACGCCACCTACAAGGAAGACCTGGATTACCGTGGCAAGCGCCTGGGTTCACAGACCATCGACTGGGAGCGCAGTTGGAACAGCGCCGCGCTCGATACCGGGGCACAGCTGGAATTGCTGGGTTATGAACTTGCCCAGGTCAGTATTGGCACGGTCACCCGCGGCGTGATGCCGGGCTCGGATACCAGCACGCTGGCCCTGGAAGGCAACGGTCATGAAGTACGCGTGGGCGATCGCCTGATTCCGGTAGAAGCACAACCGTACGATCTGCAGTTCTTCCCGCATGTACCGAAGGTGTTGCAGCCCGAAGGCAAGCTGCAGATCGCCGCCGTGGCCAACGCACTGACTGCGGGCGGACCACGCGATGTGGTCGCAATTTCCGGTGGCAGTCGCGAAGGAATCGACAACGGCACGGTGTTTTCGATCTGGCGACAGGGCAGCGGCGTGATCGATCGCCTGCATGATCCACAGGATTCGCGCGCCACCGAAAATCGCCGCGGCAAGGGCGACGTGCGCCTTCCCGACGAGTACGCCGCCCACGTCATGGTGTTCCGTACTTTCGAGAAGGTCAGCTACGGCCTGGTCATGGAAGGCACCAAGCCGGCGCACGTCGGCTACGAGCTCAAGCATCCGGATGCCACCTACTGATCGCATGCGCTAGGGAATCCCTTATGCATGACCAAGACGGCGCCTGAGGGCGCCGTTTTTGCGTGCGGCCTAGGCTGGGCGGATGGATGATGAAATCACCGCACTGCTGAAGCTGGTCCTGGCCGGCGGCGCTGCGATCCCGCGGCGCGGCCTGCTGGATGCACACGTCACTGCCCTGCGCAGCATGGCCGCAGGCGCCCCCTCGTGGCGAGCCGCAGGCCTCAATGAATCCCAGATCCAGCGCCTGCGCCGACCGGACGAGGAACCGTTCCAGCGCGCGATGCAGTGGCTGCAGCTGCCCGGCCACCACTTGCTGGGCTGGCAGAATCCCGACTATCCGGCCCTGCTGCGACGCATTGCCAGCCCGCCGCTGGCCCTGTTCGTGGACGGCGACCCTGCACTGCTGTGGCATGCGGGCGTGGCGGTGGTCGGCAGCCGCTCGCCAACTGCAGGCGGGCGCG
>JBDTZK010000126.1:0-6111 GCA_040005195.1 Pseudoxanthomonas sp. | reverse complement strand
CCTTGTTGGTGCTCATTGCCGCGTTGTGGCAAGTGCTCGACAACCGTCGTGCTGCCGCCGACGCCTTCGCCGCGCAGGTGGAAGTGCGCGCCACCCAGGCCCGCGGTATTGCCGCGCAGCGCCAGCGCCTGGTCGATATCGTGGAAGGCGCAGCCTTCCTGGACCAGGCGCGCGCCGAGCGGCCCACCACGGTCGAGATACTGGACGAGCTGAGCCGGCGACTACCGGGCAACACCTATCTGGAAAAAGTCGGAATAGAGGGTGATCAACTGCTGTTGACCGGTTACAGCGCGGAAGCCTCGGCGCTGGTAGGTCGGCTGCAAGGCTCGACCCTGTGGCGTGCGCCGGCACTGAGTGGCGCCCTGCAGCCCGACCCACGCACGCGCCTGGACCGTTTCAATCTGGTGGCCGACCTGGCCCGTGAATCCGTGCCCGCTACTGACAAGGACGCCGCCAATGGCACCCGCAAGCCCTGAGCGCGACCGCTGGCTTGCGCTCGCGCTGCTGCTGGCGGTCCTGGCCCTGGCTTATCTGGTGTTGGTGCACCCGTTGTGGACCGCGCCCATGCTGGAGGTGCAGGACCGCATCGACACCGCCCGCGCGCACGAACTGCGTGTGCGAACACAGCTGCAGCAGGCACCCGAAATACAGCGGCAACTCGCCGCGGCAACTGCCCTGCAGGCGCAGCGACCGGGTTTCCTGCCCGAGACCACGCCCGAACTGGCGACTGCAGGACTGGTGAAACGGCTGGAAACCGTGGTGCTGGAAGCCAGTCCCGGCAATCGCAGCTGCGCCATCACCAACCGCTCGCCACTGGCGCAATCGGATAATCCGCGTTTCGCCCCCGTCGCTGTGCAGGTCCGCTTGAGTTGCGGTACGCCGGAATTGGCCACGGCGCTTTACGCGCTGGAAAGCGGCACGCCACGATTGTTCGTCGAAAATTTGAACATCCTTTCGCAGACCTATTCGTTCATGCCCGGCACCGCCAGCGCAGGGCTTGATGTCAGCTTTGACCTGTACGGATACCTGCGGCCGGTGATTGCCGGTGCCAGACCTGCGGTGTTGCCGTCTGCCGCCAGTGCACCTGCCGTGGACATGCCTGCGCCCGCCGTGCCCGACGCTGCTGCTTCGTCGATGCCCGCGCCATCCCCGTCGGAAGCCTCCAATGCGAACTGACGCATTCGGTCCACGTACCTGGCTGCTGGTGGCCTTCGCCGGATGGGCGTTGCTGATCTGGATCCTGGCCTTGTTCGGCATGGGGGGCCAGATCCGTCCGTTGCCCGACGATCCGGCCATGGTAGCGACGCTGCCCGCGCTGCCCGTGCAACGCGCCGAGGGCCTGGGGCCCTTGTCGCAATACGATGAAATCGCTTCACATCCGGTGTTTCATCCCAGTCGTACACCGC
Source organism: Pseudoxanthomonas sp. (assembly GCA_040005195.1). GTDB lineage: Bacteria > Pseudomonadota > Gammaproteobacteria > Xanthomonadales > Xanthomonadaceae > Pseudoxanthomonas_A. The sequence continues at coordinate 4,705 of JBDTZK010000126.1, read as the reverse complement.
AGCCTTTCTTCGTGTCGGGGCAAGGGGAGGGCGAGCAGGGGCAAGTGTTCGACTATGTGCTCAGCAGCATCCTGATCACGCCCGCACTGCAGATGGCGATCCTGTCGCCCACCCAGGGTGGTGGTGAAGGCATCCGCCTGAAAGTCGGCGAGGCACCCGAGAATGCGCCGGGCTGGCGCGTGGTCGAGATCCACCCGCGCAGCGTGCTGATCCAGGGCCCGGAAGGACCTCGCACACTGGAATTGCGGGTTTTCGACGGTGCAGGCGGCCAGGCGGTCAGCAGTACGCCTTCGTCCTCCTCCTCCCCGGGTGCGGTGCCCGCGCCTGGCAGCCCGGCCGGCATGGCGCCTCCGATGGCGACGCCTGCCAAGCCCATGCCGGTGTCACCGGCCTCGTCAGCGACAGGCGCCCCTGCGCTGCCTGCCGCGCAGGCGTCGATGCCCACGGGCGAAACACAGACCACCGAGCAGCAGATGGACGTGATCCGCAAGCGCATCGAAGCGCGGCGGGAGCAGCTGCGTAAGCAGGGCGAATCAACGCCCCCCCAGAACAAGACCAAGTAGAGTGCCGGCAATGAAGTCACGTTTGATCCTGGTATCCCTGTTGACCGGCTTGTTGGCCGCCTGCGCCAGCGTGCCCACGCCCGATGTGCGTCGCGCCAATACACCCGATCCCAGATCCGCTACCGCAGGGGCACAGACCTCGCCACTTGAGCAGGTAGACGCGCCGGAAACCGGCCCGCAGGCGGTCATCCGCCGCGGCAGTGGCCAGATGATCAACCGCAGCGCGGCGTCTGCACCCATGCCCTCGCTCGGCGGTGCCACCAGTGGTGCGTCCACCTTCAACTTTGAAGGCGAGTCGGTGCACGCGGTGGTCAAGGCGATCCTCGGCGACATGCTGGGACAGAACTACGTCATCGCACCGGGTGTACAGGGCACGGTGACCCTGGGTACGCCCCAGGCAGTGTCGCCCGCACAGGCCATGACCCTGCTGGAGCAGGTGCTGGCGCAGAACAACGCGCGCATGGTCTACAGCGACGGCCGCTACAACATCATGCCCGCCGACCAGGCTTTGTCCGGCACGCTGGCGCCACGTACGGGCCCGGCGACCAGTGCGCGCGGCTTCGAAGTGCGCGTGGTGCCGCTGCGTTTCATCTCGGCGGGCGAAATGAAGAAAGTGCTGGAGCCCTACGCCCGCCCCAATGCCATCGTCGGCGTGGATTCCACACGCAACCTCATCACTCTCTCGGGCACGCGCAGCGAGCTGGAAAACTACCTGCGCACCGTAGAGATCTTTGACGTCGACTGGTTGTCGGGCATGTCGGTGGGCGTGTTCCCGTTGGAGTCCGGCCGCGCCAGCAAGGTCGTGGCCGACCTGGAGAAGGTGTTCGGCGAAAGCAGCAAGACGCCCAGCGCCGGCATGTTCCGTTTCATGCCGCTGGAAGGCGCCAACGCGGTGCTGGTGATCACCCCGCAGGCGAAGTATTTGGACCAGATCCAGGACTGGCTGGAACGCATTGACGGCGCCGGTGAAGCCTCGCGCCTGTTTTCCTATGAACTGAAATACATCAAGGCCAAGGAACTGGCCCAGCGATTGTCCGAAGTGTTCGGCGCCGGCCGCAGCAGCCAGGAAACGGGTGGAAACTCGCCGGTCTCACTGATGCCCGGTACCGATCCGGTGCAGATCAATCAAGGCGAGAATGGCAGCAGCGTGGATTTCGGTGGCAGCGACGGCACGGGTAACAGCGCTGGCATGGGCGGTTCGTCCTCAGGTGGTGGCACCGGCAGTAGTTCGCTATCGCTCAACCAGCGTTCTGGCGGTAACGGCAGTGTGACCCTGGAAGTGGAGGGCGACCGCGTGGGCGTCGCCGCGGTGGAGGAAAACAACACCCTGCTGGTACGGGCGAGCGGCACGGCCTGGAAGTCGATCAAGGATGTGATCGAAAAGCTCGACGTCATGCCGATGCAGGTGCACATCGAAGCGCAGATCGCCGAAGTGCAGCTGACCGGCGATCTGTCCTACGGCGTCAACTGGTATTTCGAGAATGCGGTCAACGCCGACGCCCCTGGCGGCGCGGGCCTGCCCAGCGCGCTGGGTCGCGACATCTGGGGCGACATCGCCGGCAGCATCACCGGCAGCGCCGGCCTGGGCTGGACTTTCCTCGGCCGCAATGCGGCAGCCGTGGTTACCGCCCTGGACAAAGTCACCAACCTGCGCCTGCTGCAGACACCTTCGGTGTTCGTACGCAACAACGTCGAAGCCACGTTCAATTCGGGCAGCAAGATTCCGATCCAGTCGGTGACCTTCAATCCGGGCACAGGCACGGATGGCACCTACAGCCAGGTGCAGTACCTGGATACGGGCGTGATCCTGAAAGTGCGTCCGCGCATCACCCGCGACGGCATGGTGTTTCTGGAAATCGTGCAGGAAGTCAGTTCTCCCGGAAGCGGCGCCGCCGACAGGAACGGCAATGTCCGCATCGACGTACGCCGTCTCAAGACCGAAGCGGCGATCCGCAATGGCGATACGGTACTGCTGGCAGGACTGATCAGCGACAGCGTTGAACAGGGGTCATCCGGCGTTCCCTTCCTCAGCAAGATCCCGGTTGTCGGCGCGCTGTTTGGCAGCAAGACGGCGGTCACTGGTCGCACTGAAACCATCATCCTGATCACCCCGACCATCGTGCGCAATCCGCAGGAGGCGCGTGATCTTACCGACGAGTACGGGCAGAAATTCCGTGCCCTGGAACCGCTGCACCAGCCCAGGAAGTGAGCACTCCCCACGCCGCCGTGCTGCCCGTCATCCTGCTGCCGGTTGGCGTGGATGATGATGCACTGGATGCCTGCCTGGGCGCGCTGGATGCCGGCACGCCGGCGGGCACGCGCATCTGGCTGGCCGACGACGCGCAGGCCGGTCCGCGTGGCACGGCCATCATTGAAAGATGGTTGAAGCGCACGCCACTCCAGGCGGATTACACGCGCCGCCAGAGCATGATCGGCGAGGTCGCCCACCTGGACGAAATGCTGCACGCCTGCACCGGCGTTGACGTAGTGGTATTGGCGCCCGATGCGCAGCCGCTGCCGGGCTGGCTGGTGCAACTGTCAGCGTGTTTCGCGCGCGATGCCTCCATCGCCAGCGCCACGCCCTGGTGCAACGCGGGCGAATCCGCGGCATGGCCACGACTCGGAGAAATCACTTCGCCGCCCGAGGACGTAGAGCGCACCGCACTGGCCTGCGCGGCGATGCCGCCACTGCATCCGGAACTACCGTCGGCCGTGAACCATGCCGTCGCCTTGCGCGGGTCGGCAAGGCAGCGGGCAGGTGGCCTGGACAACAGCAGTTACGCCTCGTGGTATGCCGCGTTGATCGATCTTTCGCTGCGCATGTCCGGTCTGGGCTGGCGAAACGCATTGTGCGAAACCGCGTTCGTCGCACGTGGCGGCGAAGGCCGGCCGGCCGATGGCGACATGGACACGCTCAACGTGCGTTGGCCGGCGTGGCATGCACGCCTGGCGAACTTCCTGATGCAGGACCCGCTGCGCGAACCACGCGCACGCCTTGCCGCTTTGTATGTCGAAACCGGATCGCCCGCACCGCAACGCGACCTGTTCACCGACATCATTGATCCCCTATCGGGTTCTGCAGAAGACCGCGCCAGTGGAGAGCCTTCGCAGGATCGCGTGCACGGTGCGCCTGACGGAAAATCCGTGCATGAGCTTGTCGAAATCCAGCCTGCGCCGGAGAGCAAGCATGATTAGTGCCTCCGGAACGGGCATCGCCGCTGTCGTCGTCAGCTACGAAAGCGCCGGCACACTGGATCGCTGTCTGCAGCATCTTCGCGCCGCACATGAGGTTGCGGAGATCCGCGTCATCGACAACGCGTCGCGGGACGGCAGCCTGGATATCATCCAGCGTCATGCCGCGATCGACCCGCGCGTGCGCTTCATTGGCAATCCAGACAATCCCGGCTTTGCCGTCGGCTGCAATCAGGGCGCGAAGGAATCCACGGCGCCGTGGCTGGCGTTCGTCAACCCGGACCTGATGGTCGAAATCGATACTCTTGCACGCCTTCGCGCGCATGCGCTTGCCGTGGAGGGTGAGGCGCTGCTGGGCGTGGATCTGGTGGATGAAGCCGGCGTCCGTGACGAGGCCGCACGTCGGCGTGATCCGGACTTCGGCGCCATGTTGCGCGCGCCCATGCACGCATCCAAGCTTGGCGTGCCGATGCGCGGCGACCAGGCGTTGCAACCTGTGGAAGCCATCTCCGGCGCATTGATGCTGATGCCGCGCGGCCTGTTCGAACGCATCGGCGGCTTCGATGAAGCCTATCGCCTGCATGCCGAAGACCTGGACCTGTGCCGGCGCGCACGCACGGCGGGTGCACTTATTGCCGTTGCCAATGACCTTCGGGTAGTGCACGTGCGCGGTGTTTCCAGTCGTGCACGTCCTGTCTTCGTGGAGTGGCACAAGCACCGTGGGCTGTGGCGTTACTTCCGCAAGTTCGAGTCTGCCCGGCGGGGGGTATTTACGCGTGCGGCGGTGTTTTCATTGATCTGGTCGCGTTTCCTGTTCGTGCTCATGGGAAAATCAGCCACGACACTCAAGGGGCGGTAGACATTGAACAAGCTGCAATCGGACCGTTGCGCCAACTGCGATCGTGCCATCGATGGCCCTAGCCAGAAGTTCTGCCCCGTGTGTGGCCAGT
>JBDTZK010000125.1:0-6113 GCA_040005195.1 Pseudoxanthomonas sp. | reverse complement strand
GTTGCCCACCAGTGGCGCGGGCAGGAAATGCGGTGCGGGCTGTGCAGCGCTTTCCGCGGCGGACCCCAGGCGCATCTGCATGGGCCGGTTGGGCACGTCGACAATCTTTTCAGCGGCGATGATCGGATCGATCTGGTCGATGATGCCGCGGTAGTAGGTTTCAAGCTGGTCGTTGGCAATGGACTTCTTCTTCAGCGCCTTGATCACCTCGCGGTAGTCGTTCGCGTCGATGCCCTTGGCCTTGGCCACCAGCGGTGCCAGTGCCTGCATGGCCGCGCGCGTTTCCATGAATTCCAGTTGCGCGCGCTGCATCAGCAATGCCGGGTCGATGTCGATGCCGTATTGCTTGAGCTGGAAGGCGTACAACTCCGGTGGCAGGCGCGTGTCGGTGCGTGCCTTCGGCAGAACGGTACTGCGGGTCCAGTCGTTGTAATCCTTGAACTGTTTTTCCATCGCATCCAGCGCCTCTTCGGCGCCTGCGATCTTGTACTTGGCAAACATCTCGCGCACGCCAGTGACGTAGGTGTCGCCATTGCCAACCGCACGTTCCACTTCCAGCTTGCTTGGCTGCAGCAGCTTGCCGTCGGTCAATTTCTCCTCGTAGCGCTGGCGTGCCAGCGTGGTCAGCGCGGTGCTGCCAGGCGCCAGCCCTGCATAGGCCTTCAGGCGATCAAGCGCCTTTGCCCGTCGCTCGGGTGAGGTCTGGTCCGACAGTAGACCGTTGAGGCCACTGAACACCGATTGCGGTGCATCGCTCCATGGCAGCAGGTACCTCTCGTTGAGTGCGCTGCCTTCCATCGCCTCGTCGGCGGCCTTGATCATGATCTCCAGGTCCTGGCGCACGTTGCTGTCGCGCTCTACCTGCAACTTCGCCTTCAACTCATCGCGCGCCTTGGCCGTGGCTTCTCGATAGCGCCGCGCATTGTCGGGACCCAGGTCGGCTACTTTTTCGTCGTAGCCCGGCACACCAAAGAAGCTGGCGTATTCCGGCTGGAACGCCGCTTGTGCCTTCAGCAGGATCTGCGCGTTGCGGTTGCTGGCTTCTACCCATGCCGGGGCAGGCTTGGCCTGGACGGCCGGCGTAGCCGCCTGGACCAGCACGGGCAAGGGGGCGGACAGCGCCAGGGCGATGGCAAAGACAAGAGGCTTCATCGACGGAATTCCAGCAGCAAGAAGAGGGTCGACCCTACTCGCTCATGCCCGCCCGGACAATGCGCCGGAAGTCATCCGGGTCGTGTGCACCGGTTCTGCCAGGGCTTGTATCAGCGCTCGGAATCCGATGCTTCTTCAAGCACGTCGAAGCGCTGATGACCGGCCTGCAACACCAGCACGTGAAAATGCCAGGCGCCCGCCGACTTCGTGGCCTCGACGAAAAGATCGCCTTTGCCCTTCGGCCCGGAAACAGGTATCTGCAGGTTGGCCTCGCCGGAAGGACCGTTGATCTTGATGTTGCCCATCGGGAACCAGCCTTCGCGAATGGGTGCGCCCAAGGCTGTCGCGGCGGCAGGGCTGGATCTGAGTTGCCGCATCGCACCCTGGTAGGCATCCGAGGACTTGATCATGCCGAACACCGCCGACACCACCAGCAGGATAAAGCCGGCGAACAGCGTCAGGGCCAGTGCTGCCAGCACGGGTACCGCCCACTTCCAGTGGCGTTTCCACCAGCCGGCCGGGCGCGCAATGGGGATCTGCTGGGATTGCATAGGCATCTGATCTGGTCCGGGTCTGGTGTGCACGTATCTTTGGCTACTGTGAATCCGTCGGAGTCATCAAGTCGGATGGCAGCGTCGGTTCGGACAGGATTTTTTCCATCGCATCCCAGCGTGCTTTCGGCGTTGTACCGGCCGCATCCACATGATCACGCACGAGTTCCAGACCTGCCCCGTAGTTGATGACGTAGCTGCGGTATTTGTCGGTGAAGGCGATGGATTGCTCGGCGCGTTCGGGTGACAGCAACTGGTATTTCTGCGCCAGTCGCACGGCTTCGGCGCGGTCGATGCGTCCGTCCAGATAGTCGCGGGCAAGGGTCATTCGCGCGCTGGACAGTTTGCCGCGCGCCTGCTGCAATTGCGTGTCGCGCGTGGCCAGTGCGGGATCCAGCCCGGCCAGCGGATACAGCACGTCATGTTCGAACGCCTGCTTTTCACTACCCGGAAGCGCAAGTTCAATGCCGAAGTTCGCCGAACCTTCGGCGATCAGCGACATGGGGCTGTACAGCGGGTACACCGTGAATTCGATCCAGCCGCGTTGCTGGGACAGGCGTTCTTCCAGCAGCATGTTCAGCACATGGTGGCCGGGATAGCCTTCGTGGCAGCCCAGGTCCACTGCGCGACTCATCAGCACCGGCAGATCGGTGTTGATCTGGATCAGACTGGTCGCGTCGCCCTTGTACCAGTTGTACCCGGACCACGGCTGCCCGGTCACCAGTTCCAGGGTGAATTTCTCCTGCGCCGGCAAACGGATGTGTTCCACCGTGCGCCGCCTGCACTCGTCGATGGACGCATGCATCAGCGCTTGCAGCTTGGCCGGCGGGATGGCGGTGCTGCTGGCAAATGTGTCCACGCGCTGCCACAGCGGGCCGTCGCCAGGAAACAATTTTTCCAGTTGTTGCAGCACTGCGTCATAGGCGGCCAGTGGTTGCAAAGCGGGACGCAGCGCATACAAGCCTTCGGCTTCGTCATCGAAGTCCAGTGACTCGCCTGCGATCATCGCCATGCGCGTGCGCGCGGCGACCAGTTGCGCGCTGAGCAGGCGTTTGCGGCGCAGCTCCAATGGCGCGAGCTTTCCCTCGTCGACTTCCTGTAGTTGTTGCAGCAGGTCCTCGGCGGCTTCGCGCAGCGCCGGCAGTGAACGTGGCGACTGCTTCGCCGCTTGCGCCCATGCGGCTGGGCCGTAGTAAGCGTCGACGTAGCCGGGTTCGTGCTCGCCGATCTCCAAGGTCAGGTGAACATAGGCTTCGGCGACGGCGTCGAGCGGCGCGCGCGGAACTTCCGTGCCCGGGTTACCTGAAGCGGGATTGGCATGGGCGGGCAGGCTAGCGGTGGAAATCATCATCAGCGTGGCCAGTAGAAGTCGCATCAGGGGGCTCTCGTTCTTTTCAGGTGGTTCTCCCGGCAGGTGCCGGGATGGTGGTTTTTCTCTGCAAGCCACGCCTCACTTCGGGGATGGGCCCTGACCAAACAGATGCTTTCGTTCTTCGTCGCTCAAGGGCTTGCCGGCTTGCGGATTCACCTTGGCCTTCCATGCGTAAGCACGCGCCGTTGCCGGGCGGGCGGCAATGGCGTCGAACCAGCGCTTCAGGTGCGGATACTGGTCGAAATCCGGGGCCAGGCCCGGATAGACGTCGATCCACGGATAGCTGGCCATGTCGGCGATGGTGTACTCGTCGCCGGCCAGGAAGGCATTCCCGGCCAGTCGCTTGTCGATGACGCCGTGCAGACGTGCCACTTCCTTGCGGTAACGGTCCATGGCATACGCGATCTTTTCCGGTGCATAGACGTGGAAATGGCCCATCTGCCCGGTCATGGGGCCCAGCCCGGCCATCTGCCAGTTCAACCATTCCAGCGTGGTGGTTCGACTGCGCAGCTCTGTGGGCAGGAACAGACCGGTCTTGTCGGCCAGATATTGAAGGATTGCGCCCGACTCGAACACGCTGATCGGCGCACCGCCATCGGCAGGCGCATGGTCGACGATGGCGGGCATCTTGTTATTGGGGGAAATGGCCAGGTAGTCGGGCTTGAACTGTTCGCCTGCGCCGATATTCACTGGCTTCACCGCGTATTCCAGTGCGTGGCCGGCGTCGACCAGCTCTTCCAGCATCAAGGTGATCTTGTGGCCATTAGGGGTGGGCCAGTAGTGCAGGTCGATCATGGGAGGGCTCGTTTGCAAGGCGGGAAACCGAGTGTAGCCCCGTCGCCGTGCTTGGCAGCGCCACCATGGGCCGGTAACCTGCCGCATCCCCGCAATGCAGTATTCCGACCCCATGTCGCATCAAGTCCCACCCCGTCTCGGGCCATTGCCCGCCCTGATCTTCAGCTCGCGCTGGCTGCAGCTGCCGCTGTATCTGGGCCTGATCGTCGCGCAAGGCGTGTACGTGGTGCTGTTCGCCAAGGAGCTGTGGCATCTCATCCACGAGACCACCACGCTGACCGAACAGGAAATCATGCTGATCGTGCTGGGCCTGATCGACGTGGTCATGATTTCCAACCTGCTGATGATGGTCATCGTGGGCGGCTACGAAACTTTCGTGTCCCGACTTCGCCTGGAAGGCCATCCCGACCAGCCCGAGTGGTTGAGCCACGTCAACGCCAGCGTGCTGAAGGTGAAGCTGGCCATGGCGATCATCGGCATTTCATCCATCCACTTGCTGAAGACGTTCATCGAAGCCGGCGGCCTGGGTGAGTTGCCGTTCTGCGGCACCGCCGATGCGTTCGCCGCCTCCGACATGGCCAAAGCGGCGGGCTCCAAGTTGAAGACCTGTACTACCGTCACCCAGATCGGCGTGCTGTGGCAGACCATCATCCATACGGTCTTCATCCTCTCGGCCATCGGCATCGCCTGGACCGACAAGCTGATGCAGAACGATGCCCACAAAGTGAAAGCCGCCGCGCACTGAATGTTGTAGTGGATGTCTCTCACCTACTCGATGACCTGAACCCGGCGCAGCGCGAAGCCGTTTCCGCGGCGCCGGGCCATTACCTGGTGCTTGCCGGTGCCGGTTCCGGCAAGACGCGTGTGCTCACGCATCGCATTGCCTGGTTGAACGAAGTGCACGGCGTGCCGGTGCACGGCATCTTCGCCGTCACCTTCACCAACAAGGCCGCCGGTGAAATGCGCCACCGCACCGACGTGCAGCTGCGCAACGGCAGCCGCGGCATGTGGATCGGCACTTTCCACGGACTGGCCCATCGTCTGCTGCGCCTGCACTGGCAGGAAGCCAAGTTGCCGGAAAGCTTCCAGGTGCTCGACTCCGACGACCAGCTGCGGCTGGTCAAGCGCGTGGTGCAGCAGATGGAGCTGGACGACGCGCGCTTCCCGCCGCGCCAGATCGCCTGGTGGATCAACGCGCAGAAGGACGAAGGCCGCCGCGCCCAACATATCCAGCCCGGCGACGACCAGTGGACCGAAACACTGCGCCGGGCCTATGCGCTGTACCAGGAGCGCTGCGACCGCGCCGGCCTGGTCGATTTCGCCGAACTGCTGCTGCGCGCGCATGAAGTGCTGCGCGACACCCCGGCCCTGTTGAACCACTACCGCTCACGCTTCCGCGAAATTCTGGTCGACGAATTCCAGGACACCAATGGCATCCAGTACGGTTTCGTGCGCCTGCTCGCCGGGGACACTGGCCATGTATTCGTGGTCGGTGACGACGACCAGGCCATCTATGGCTGGCGCGGCGCGAAAGTGGAAAACGTGCAGCGCTTTCTCAAGGATTTCAGCACCGCGCAGACCATCCGCCTGGAACAGAACTACCGTTCCAGCGCCAATATCCTGGGCGCGGCCAACGCGGTGATCGCGCATAATCCGGACCGCATCGGCAAGCAGCTGTGGACCGACACCGGCGATGGCGAACCCATCGATCTGTACGCCGCCTACAACGAAGTCGATGAAGCCAGCTTCGTGGTCGAACGCATCCGCCAGTGGGTGCGCGACGGCGGCAGTTACGGCGACTGCGCCATCCTGTACCGCAGCAACGCCCAGTCGCGCGCCTTCGAAGAGCGCCTGCAGGCCGAACCGCGCGTGCCGTTTCGTGTGTATGGCGGCATGCGCTTCTTCGAGCGCGCGGAGATCAAGGACACGCTCGCATATCTGCGCATGGTCGGCAACCGCGCCGACGATGCCGCCTTCGAGCGCGCGGTCAACACGCCCACCCGCGGCATTGGCGACCGCACCCTGGATGAAGTCCGCAAGCGCGCCAGGACCCAGGCGCAGTCGCTGTTCGAATCGGCACGCGAGCTGTCCGTTGGCAACGAACTTGCCGGGCGTGCACGCAATGCATTGGCCGGGTTCATCACCCTGGTCGAAGCACTCTCGGTCGAAATCGCCGAGCTGGAGTTGAAGGACAAGATCGACCACGTACTGATGCGCTCGGGCCTGCGCGATTTCTATCTCAA
>JBDTZK010000124.1:0-6141 GCA_040005195.1 Pseudoxanthomonas sp. | reverse complement strand
ATCGCCGTCATCATGGACGGCAACGGGCGCTGGGCCGAACGCCGTCGCCGTCCGCGCATGATTGGCCACCGCGCGGGCGCGCGGGCGGTCAACGTCTGCATCGACTTCTGCCTGGAACGCAACGTGCGCGCGCTGACCTTGTTTGCGTTTTCAAGCGAGAACTGGGCACGACCGCACGAAGAAGTAAGCGCGCTGATGAAGCTCTTCCTGAATGCACTGGACCGCGAGGTGGAGGAACTTCACCGTCGCGGTGTCCGGGTGCGTTTCATCGGCGAACGCGAACGCTTCTCCGCAGGTATTCGCGAGCGCATGCAAGCCGCCGAACACCAGACCCGCGCCAATAGCCGCCTGGATCTGGTCATCGCGGCCAGTTATGGTGGCCGCCAGGACATCGCTTCTGCCGCGCGCGCGCTGGCAATGGATGTCGCTGCAGGCCTGTTGCGGGCCGAGGACATCGATGAAGCCGCAGTCGCTTCGAAGATGGCACTGTCAGACCTGCCGCCGCCAGACCTCTTCATACGCACCGGTGGCGACCGCCGCATCAGCAACTTCCTGCTGTGGCAGCTGGCCTACACCGAATTGTGGTTTACCGAACTTCTGTGGCCAGAACTTGACGCCACCACCCTGCAGTCGGCCATTGACGATTACGCAAGCCGCGAACGTCGCTTCGGCCTGACCAGCGCACAGGTGGCTGACGCCACCACGGAGCACGCACCCGCATGACCAGAACCCGAGTCATTGCCGCGTTGGTCATGGCGCCCTTCGCCATCGCTGCCATCCTGCTTTTGCCCACCCCGTGGCTGGTGGCCCTGGTGGCGCTGGTCTTCCTGATGGGCATGTGGGAGTGGTTCAAGCTGGCGGAAATCGACGACACCCTGTCACGGACCATCCTGCTGGTTGCGAACCTTGTGTTGATGGTGCTGCTGGTGTGGGCCTCGGCAGGCTCCATGGTGCTGTTCCAGATCGTGGCGCTGGTGGGTGCAGCGTGGTGGTGCGTGGCGCTGCTGTGGCTGCGCTTTTTCAACTTTGCATCAGACCATGACACTTACGCGCGCGTTTTCAAGCTCGCTGCCGGCACCCTGGCTATCCTGCCGGCGTGGTGCGCGTTGGGATTGATCCATTCCAGCGAACCCAACGGTCACCGCTGGCTGCTGGCTGCGTTGTCCGTGGTCTGGGCAGCTGACAGTGGCGCCTATTTCGCCGGCAGGCAGTTCGGCGGCAAGCTCTTTGGTGGCCGCAAGCTGGCACCGCGTATCAGCCCCAACAAGACACTGGAAGGGTTGCTGGGTGGATTGGTCGCCGGTGTGGTGGCAGGGCTGGGATTCGCCTGGCTCGCCGGAATCACCCTGGTGCAGGTGCCGGGCTTCATTGTCGTCGCCATTGCCGCCGTGTTGTTCTCGGTGGTCGGCGACCTGTTCGAAAGCCTCCTGAAACGGCATGTGGGCGCCAAGGATTCCGGTAACGTGATTCCTGGCCACGGCGGCATCCTGGACCGGCTGGACGGCGTATTGGCTGCGCTACCGATCTTTGCCGTAGGCAAGGAACTGTTTGGCTTCTGATATGACAACCTTGCGCAATATCGCGGTACTCGGAGCCACCGGTTCCATCGGCACGTCGGCGCTGGACGTGATTGCGCGGCATCCACAGACGTTGCGGGCGACGGTGCTGGCCGCTGGCAGCCAGGTGGATGCGTTGATCGCACTCTGCGTCATCCACCGTCCTGACCATGCCGTCATCGCCGATCAGTCGCGTTATGGGGAACTGCGCGATGGCATGCGCAACGCAGGACTGCCTACCGAAGCGCATGCTGGCGAAGAGGCGCTGGATGCACTGGCATCAGGCCACGCATGCGACACCGTGATCGCAGCCATTGTGGGCGCGGCAGGCCTGCGCTCGACGCTGGCTGCGGCACGCGCCGGCAAGCGCATGCTGCTGGCCAACAAGGAATCACTGGTCCTGGCGGGCGAGCTGTTCATGGCGGCAGCCCACCGCGCAAATGCCGAAATCATTCCGGTCGACAGCGAACACAACGCCATTTTCCAGTGCCTGCGTTCACGCCAGACTCAGGGCGATGTGAGGCGAATCGTACTGACTGCATCGGGTGGGCCGTTCCGTGGACGCAGCAGGGACTCACTGGCCAGCGTTACCCGCGAACAGGCGGTCGCCCATCCCAAATGGTCGATGGGGCCGAAGATCTCGGTCGACTCGGCCACGTTGATGAACAAGGGACTGGAACTGATCGAGGCCCATCATCTGTTCGGCGTCCCCGGCGAAAAGCTGGGCGTGCTGGTGCATCCACAGAGCCTGGTCCATTCGCTGGTGGAATTTGTCGATGGTTCAACACTGGCGCAACTGGGCCTGCCCGACATGAGAACCGCGCTGGCCGTGGGACTGGGATGGCCGCACCGGATCGAGTCGGGCGTCGCCGGACTCGATCTACTCGCCCATGGCAGGCTGGATTTCGAGGCGCCGGATACCGAAGCGTTTCCTTGCTTGCGCCTGGCCTGGCACGCACTTGAAGCGGGTGGGACTGCGCCTGCCGTGCTCAATGCCGCCAATGAAGTTGCGGTTTCAGCCTTTCTTCAGGGCCGGATCGGTTTCCTACACATCCCCGCGCTGGTCGAGGATACCCTCGCCCGGCTGCCTCCTGCCCCGGCTGAATCGCTGGAGGCATTGCTGGCGGTCGATGCGCAGGCACGACGTCTTACCGAAGATGCCGTTTCACAATCCGCGCATTACAAAGGCCACACCCACCCCGCATGAGTGAAATCGTTGGCTCAATCTGGTGGATGATCGTTGCCTTGGGCGTCCTGGTGACTTTCCATGAATTCGGCCATTACTGGGTGGCCAGGCGTTGCGGCGTGAAAGTGCTGCGTTTCTCAGTGGGCTTCGGCAAACCCCTGTGGTCACGCCGTGACCACAACGGCACCGAGTTCGCGATTGCCGCGATCCCGTTGGGCGGTTACGTGAAGATGCTCGATGAAGTCGAAGGTGATGTTGCCCCGGCCGATCTGCCGCATGCGTTCAACCGCAAACCGGTACTGCAGCGCATCGCGATTGTCGCTGCAGGCCCGATCGCCAACCTGGTGCTGTGTGTTGCGCTGCTGTGGGCGATGTTCGTGATGGGCCGGCAGGATTACAGCGCAACGGTTGGCCAGGCCAGCGGTATCGCGGCCAAGGCGGGCTTCAGCGCTGGCGACCGGATTGTTTCGATTGATGGGCAGGCCGTGCGCACCTGGGGCGATGCCCTACAGTCGCTGACCACTGCCGCGATGGATCGGCACGACCCGCAGGTGGATGTGACCGATGCGTTGGGCACGGATAGCACCCGCAGCCTGCCACTCTCCGACCTGCCGCCGGGTTTCGACCAGGAAAATGTGGCGGGCCTCGCCGGCTTCCGCTGGCAGCACCAGACCCTGCCTGCCCTGGTACAGGCCACGCAGGAAAATTCACCGGCCTCGAAAATACTGTTGCCCGGTGATCGCATCACCGCTCTGGATGGCCAACCGATCAGAAGTTTTGACGACCTCTCTCCACTGGTGCAGCAGCTGGGCGCCAAGGGTGGCGTCGCCATGATCGAGGTGGAACGCAAGGGTGAGCGCCTGGCCCTGGATATCCAGCCGGCCTGGCAACGACACCCCACGACCGGCAAGCAATCCTGGAGCCTGGGCATCCAGTCCGCGCAGCAGTACCAGCCGGCCTACGATGCCAAACAGCAGTTCGGTCCGTTGGCGGCAATCCCCGCAGCATTCCGGGAAACCGGCCGGCTGACCTCGGGATCGCTGGGCATGATCAAGCGCATGTTGACCGGCCAGGCCTCGCTCAAGAACATTTCCGGGCCCATCACCATTGCCCAGGTCGCCAACAGCACCGCCAAGCGGGGCGTGGACTGGTTCCTCTATTTCCTTGCGCTGCTCTCCTTGAGCCTGGCCATCATCAACCTGATGCCGATCCCGGTCTTGGACGGCGGGCACCTGCTGTATTACCTTATAGAGTTGGTCAAGGGCAGTCCGCTGAGTGAGCGCACCATGGCCACCGGGCAATACGTGGGTCTGGCCATGCTGGCCAGCCTGATGGGTCTGGCGTTCTACAACGATATTTTTCGCCTGGTGACCTGATGGCTCTGATTTCCCGTCTTTCCCTGGCTCGCTCACGCGAGAATTCCCCGCCGGCTGCATTCCGGCAAACCCCTGCCCACCCGCAGGTTGTAGCTGCACCTACCCAATCGGAAGTGATGATGACGCGACTCCCTACCCGCCGCCTGCTTGCCCTCGCCCTGGCTTCGGCCATCGCCCTGCCGGCATGGGCCCAGACGACGGCATCGGTTTCCGCACCTGCGGCCAGCACGGAAGCGTTCACCGCCAGCGACATCCGCATTGATGGCCTGCAACGCATATCGGCCGGCACGGTGCTGACCTATCTGCCGATCGAGCGTGGCGACACGGTTGATTCCGGCAAGACCGGCGAGGCCATACGCGCGCTGTACAAGACCGGGTTCTTCGAAGACGTGAAACTCGACCGCCAGGACAACATCCTGGTGATCACCGTGACCGAGCGGCCCGCGATCAACAAGCTGACCCTGGCGGGCAACAAGGACATCAAGACCGAAGACCTGATGAAGGGATTGCAGGACATCGGCCTGGCCGAAGGCGAAACCTTCGACCGGCTGGCACTGGACCGCGTGACCCAGGAACTGACCCGCCAGTACAACAACCGCGGCAAGTACAACGTCGAGATCACCCCGAACGTGGCCCAGCTGGACCGCAACCGCGTCGATGTCACCATCAACGTCAAGGAAGGCAAGGCGGCCAAGATCCGCCACGTCAATCTGGTGGGCACCGAGGTGTTCGAGAACAAGGACATCATGGACAGCTGGGAGTCGAAGGAGAGCAACTGGCTTTCCTGGTATCGCCGTGACGACCAGTACTCCAAGGAAAAACTGTCAGGCGATATGGAGAAACTTAACTCCTATTACCTGGATCGCGGTTATGTGGATTTCGCGATGGATTCCACCCAGGTCTCGATCAGCCCCGACAAGCAGGACATGTTCATCACTGCCGGCGTGACCGAGGGTTCCCAGTACAAGGTGTCCGACGTGAAAGTTACCGGCGACACCATCCTGCCGGTGGAAGATATCGAGCGCTATGTGCTGGTCAAGAAGGACCAGGTGTTCTCGCGTGCCATCCTTGAATACACCTCCGATGCGATTACTTCGACCCTGGGCAACATCGGTTACGCATTTTCCAAGGTCAACCCCATTCCCACGGTGGACCGCGAGAACCTCACCGTCGCGATCAACCTGCAGGTGGTCCCCGGCCCGCGCGTGAACGTTCGCCGCATCGTCTTCAAGGGCAACACGCGTTCGGCCGATGAAGTCTTGCGCCGCGAGATGCGCCAGTTCGAAGGCAGCTGGTATTCGCAGGCGGCCATTGACCGTTCCAAGATCCGCTTGCAGCGCCTGGGTTACTTCGAGACCGTCGATGTCGAAACGCCGCCCGTACCGGGCAGCAACGATGAAGTGGACGTGGTCTTCAACGTCAAGGAAACCACATCGGGCAGCTTCGTCTTCGGCCTGGGTTTCTCGCAGCTTTCCGGCTTGACCACCTCGATCCAGTTGTCACAGAACAACTTCCTGGGTGGCGGCAACCGCGTGTCGGTCGAAGCGCAGCGCAGCGACTACCTGCAGCGCTACTCGTTCTCGTTCGTCAATCCGTTCTTCACCGACGAAGGCATGTCGCTGGGCTACAACCTGTGGTGGCGTGAATTCGATTATTCCAGCTTCAACACCGCGCAGTATTCCACCACCAGCGCGGCAGCACAGGGCGTCCTGGGCCTGCCCATCACCGAAAACGATACGGTCTCGCTGCTGTTCGGCATCGACACGAACGAAATTCTCACCTTCCGCGGCTCCACGCCAGCGTCCATCATCGATTACATCGATGCGGTAGGTGCGCGCACCTTCCACGCCTGGCGTACCGAGCTGGGCTGGGCACGCGACACCCGCAACGATTACTTCATGCCCACACGCGGCACCTACCAGCGCGTCTCCGGTGAAATCACCCTGCCCGGCTCGACCGTCGAGTATTTCAAGCTCAATTACGAGTTCTCCAAATACTGGCCGCTGTCTCCTTCTTTGGTGCT
>JBDTZK010000123.1:0-6234 GCA_040005195.1 Pseudoxanthomonas sp. | reverse complement strand
CACCGGGCTATCGGGATCGGGGAAGTTCTTCTTGTCAAAGTCATGCGAACCCCAGGCGTTCTCCGGCCAGTACGACCAGTCCAGCACGATGGCGTCGATAGGCAGCTTGCGGCGGCGGTACTCGTCCAGCGCGCCGGTGAGTTCTTCCTGGGTCTTGTAACGTTCCCGGCTCTGCCAGAAGCCATACGACCACTTCGGCAACAGCACGGCCTTGCCGGTCAACGTGCGGTAGCCGGCCAGTACCTGGTCGGCGTCATCGCCGGCCACGACGTAATAGTCGATGTTCTGCGCGGCTTCGGACCAGATCGACAGGTCCTTGTCTTCGTCGGCGGGCAACGGGTCACGATGCAGCAGCGCAACGTAGGCCGGCTCGATGCGATCCCACTCCAGCTTCACCTTGTGGCGCTGCCCTGCTTTCATCTCCAGGGCGAATTCGTGGTGCCACGGATTCCAGTTCTGGCGCCAGCGGTCCAGCACCAGCTTGCCATCGATGTAGAGCTTGGCGTATTCGCTGTTGTACATCGAGAACGTGTGGCGACCATCGGTGCGCGCGGCAATCTCGCCTTCCCACACCACGTTGCTGCGTCCACCCTTGTCCAGGTTCTTGCCTGCCTCCGGGAAGTTCGCCAGGTCCTTGATGTACTGGTAGTTGATCTCGCTTTCGCGGCGCTCGGCCTTCTGCACACCGCTGATCGAATAACGCGCAGTCAACGCACCCGGCTTGCCCTGCGCGTCGAACATGTCCAGCGTGGCGCCCAGCGGCTTCAGTCCACGCGGGTCGCCGTAGCGGGTGATCGAATTGTTGTCCCACAGGATGCCGTAGTGGCGGCTGGACATCAGATACGGAATGGCATTGTCGATGTTGTGCTGGAGCAGTTCGACGTCGCGGCCCTTGAGGTCCATCCAGCCCTGCTGATGCAGGCCGGTGCCGTAGAACGCCTCGTCGCTGGGCGATTCGAAGCGCTGGCGCACGCTGTAGTAAGGCTTGCCTTCGAAACTGACCGACTGGAAGCTGCGGGCGCGTTCGGACACCAGCGGCTTGCCGGCGGCATCGAAGAACCGTACCTGGCCATCGCGGGTGGAAACTTCGGCCGAAATTCCCTGCGTGGACAATTTCACCCACTCGCCCTTGCGCTCGACCGTGTAGTCCGGCGCCTTGCCGGCGTCCACCCGCATCAGGCTGGGTGTGCGCGCGAAATCGCCATCGGGATCGGCGGTGACGCGCACGATGCCCGGCTGCACGACTTGCAGACGCACATCTGCGGCCTGTGCATCCGACGGCCGCACTACCAGGCCATCGGCCGTCTGCTCGACGCCATCATCGGTTGCCGCGTGCACGGCGAATGCCGACAGCGCTAGCAGGGGAAATATCACACTCTTCAGGACACCCATAGCTTGCTCCTCTTCCGGGCTGCGTTCGGCAGGCCCGTGATCATGGAGCCGGTCAACCGGCTCCGGAATGTGCGGCGCTAGCCGCCGCTCAATACCTAGCCAACTTCACCCGCAACAGTTGCGTGGCGTTGGAGAAATTCAGACCGTAGTCGGTTTGATCGCCGTTCCAGTTACGCTGGAACTGCCACTTCCCGTCGACATAACGGCCTTCCTCGACCCGGTCATAGATCATGTTGCCGACCGCTTCGCTGGCAGGGTGCAGGGTCACCCGTGCATGCATCGCGGTGACCAGGAATTCGTCCGGTCCGAGTTCGGCGATCAATGCGCCGCCCACCGGCTCCGGGTTGCCGGGCGGTTCGCCCTGGAACCAGAACTGCGGTACGCCATAGGTGATGGTGGCGTTCCAGCGGTCGTTGAGTTTCAGCAACTGGGTTGCCTGCCCCCGCTCTTCAGCGGTGCCGTGCAGCTTGCCTTCCGATGACGCCCTGGCGAACTCGCGCATGCCCTGCTTGACCAGCGCAAAGCCCTGCGCGAACGGCGCGATGGTCTCGGCATCCACGCGCTTGGCGCCCAGCGGATAGTTGGCATAGTGGGTGAAGTCCATGCCGAAGGTGGACCAGCCGATGCCGTCATGCCCCAGCGTGGGAAACAGATAGCGCGCGTACTCGACACGGTTGCCGGTTTCGGAAACGAACAATGCGTTGTCCGGACGCGCATAGCGTTCCAGGACTGTCGTGTACATGCGGTACTCGGGCATGTAGATATCTGGCGTCAACATGTCGATGTTCGGCGCCGCAGCCTTGTACACATCGAGCACGTTGTCGGTCGGACCACCACTGGCGTACTGACCAGGCTGGCCGGGATTGAACGGGCCGCGTAATGCGCCGTTGATGTACATGGGCAACGGATACTCCGCCTTGCCCGCCGCCGCGACCTGGCCGATGAAATGGGCGATGTGCCAGGCATGGAAGAATTCATCCGCATCGGCACCGAAAACCTGCGCCCAGTTACCGGGCGATTTGCCCAGCTTCTTCAACAAGGCGTCCGGCACGGGGCCATTGAAGACCTTCTGCGCCAACGGCGAGAAATCGCGCACGCTGCCGTAGGTGCCCGGCTCGTTCTGCGGCTGCACCAGGATCACGGTGCGCTGCGGGTCGGCCTGTTTCAGATGGCGCATGAATTGCGCAAAGGCCTTGCGGTCGGCTTCCAGGGTGGCCGGTGCATGCGGCGACAAGGAATTAAGTGTGCGGCCATCGGCGGTGATCACGCGCGGGAAGCGTGTGTTGTCGGTCTTCACCCAGTGCGGCGCGTAGTTGGGACCATTGTTCTTCCAGGTCGCGAACCACAGCAGCACCAGCCGCACCTCGTTCTGGCGCGCCTGCGCCAGCAAGGTATCGACGAAACTGAAATCGAACTTGCCTTCTTCCGCTTCGACCTGCTCCCAGGCCACCGGCACCATCACCGTATTGGCGCCAAGCAGCTTCATCGCCGGCCACACGTTCTTCAACGCTTCGGGATAGTTGCTGGAATTATTGACCTGTCCGCCCAGGATCAGGAAAGGTTTGCCATCCACCAGCAACGCATGCTTGCCGTCCTTGCTGACCAGTTGCGGAATGGGAGCCTCGGTCGCATTCGCGGCCTTGCCGGGTTCAGCAGCGGAGGTCGCACTGGCAGGCGCAGTGGACGCTGCAGAATCGGAAGATGGTTTGCAGGCCGGCAACAGCGCCACCAGTGCCAGCAAGACCACGCAGGCCGCCAGGAATCGATGGCGCTTGGGTTGCGAGGCGGGTTGCGGGTTCATCTATTTTTCCTTTTCACCAGGTATCGCTGCGGAACGGCGATGCCGGCAGACCGTCGCGATTGATCAGGTTGGCGTGTTCGGGGTTGTCGCTCCAACCGTAGCGCACGGCGCTGGGCTTCGGTACCGCCTCGCTGCTGACGATGACCGTGTCGCCAACAAGCCGGGCTTGTGCGGGATGGAAGCGCCGGTCCGCACCGGCCAGCAGGAAGCCTTGGACTTCTTCACCGCCGCCGCGTACCGCCAATCCCCGGTCCGATGACTTGAAGGTCACGTGCAGGTTGCGTCCTTCCGTACGAATGGCCTCGTATGCTGGTCCGGAATACGCCAGCGGTTCACCATAGGCGACGCTACGCGCCGCCAGAGCAAGACGATGTCCGACGTCCTGTTTGTTGGTGGGATGAATGTCGGCCGGATTGCCGATGTCGATCGTCACCGCCTGCGCGGTGGCCGGCAGCGCGAGCGCCTTGGACTGCGATTCGCGCAGCAGCGCCCACGGACTTTCGGTAGCGGTGTCGGCACTTGAAACGAAGTTCGCCAGTTGCACCCACAGGAAGGGCAGCGCCGGTGCGTTCCATTGCCTGCGCCATTGCGCGATCAGCGCCGGAAACTGTTTGCGGTATGTCAACGCCGCGGCACGGGTAGCCGCATTGGCTTCGCCCTGGTACCAGATCACCCCACGCAGCGCGTACGGCTGGATGGGATGGATCATGGCGTTGTACAGCAATGCCGGAAGCTGGTTCTTGCCGTCTTCAAGCGCGACCGACACGTGCGCGGGATGGAATTTCCACTCACCATTGATCGCGCGCTTGGCCACGCCCTGCGGCTCCACGAACAGTTCGCCGGCCTCGCCATGGATACCGCCGCCACCGCCGAAGTCGGAAACGCGCACCGCAACCTGATTGACGCCCGCATGCAAAGCGTCAGGCGGCACCGCATAAGCGCGCGGATGGTTGTACTGCATCTGCGTTTCGCCTACCTGTTGGCCGTTGACCCAGGTGACGTCGGTATCGTCGATGCGGCCGACGCCCAGAGTGACGCCCGCTGCCGCTTCAGCGGCCGTCAGGGTGAAGCTGGTGCGATACCAGGCCACGCCGTCCATACCGTCGTAGCCGCCCTTTTCCCATAGGCCGGGTACGGCGATACGGTCCCAGCCGCTGTCATCGATACCTGCTTCCTGCCAATGCGTGTCATCGGTGTCTTTGCCCCAGCGCGCCAGGCGCGCATCGGTGACGGCGCGCGCGCGCGCGTCAGTGGCTTCGCGCTTTTTGCCCTCACGGGCGATCGCTTCGGCATCCATTCCCTGGCTGGCGGCATCGGTCCACGCTTCGATGCTGCTGCCACCCCAGGTGCTGTTGACGATGCCGATGGGTACGCCGGTACGCGCGCGCAACTCCCGTGCGAAGAAATAACCCACCGCCGTGAATTCGCCGACCGTCTGCGGCGAAGCGGCTTTCCATGCGCCGCCGGCCAGTTGCGCCTGCGGCTGGCCCGCCCAGGATTTCGGAATCTTGAAATGCCGGATGAGCGGATCGTTCGCAGCCGCCATTTCGGCTTGCGCATTCGTCGCCTGCGAGAGCGGCCACTCCATGTTCGACTGGCCCGACGCCAGCCAGACATCGCCCACCAGCACATCGCGCATCACCCGTCGCTCGTGGCCGGCTTGCACGACGAGTTCGAACGGACCGCCCGCCGCATGCGCCGGCAAGGTAGCGTTCCAGCGCCCATTCTGGTCGGCGACCGCACGCGCCTGCTGGCCGTCGAAGCCTACCTCGACCGTCGCGCCCGCGTCCGCCTGTCCGTATATACGCATCGGCTGATCGCGCTGCAGTACCGCGCCGTCGGAAAACAGCAGCGGCAAATCGAGCTTCGCCCATGCGGGCAGCGGCGCTGCCAATGCGAACAACAAGGCAAGTGAGGCGGTTGCAGACTTCATTGCGGGTCACCGTAGATGATGCCGCGCCCTTGAGTAGCGAAATACACGCGGCCGTACAGGCGCGGATCGCCGGTCACGTGGGAAAACCTGCCGAAGCGGTGCGCATCATCGTCGATGCGCTGCCAGCTGCGGCCCTCATTGTCGGAACGGAACAGCCCTTCCTTGCCGGATATTTTTCCGAACACGTACAGCGCCGGAACCTCGCCATCGTCGCGAGCCTTGCCCAATCCGACCGAATACGCATTTTCCACATTGGGCAACCTGTGCAACTCACCCGCGGACCAGCGCAGCAGGCCGCGCCAGGAAGCACTCAGGTAAACCACGCCGCTGCGCCTGGGATCCGGCTGAAGCTCAGGGCGAAACCGGTCGTCGATAGCACCGGTGCCGTTCTTGGCTTCGGAAAATTCCGCACCGCCGTCGCCGCTCGCATACAGCTTGCCGGTGCTGGAATCGAAGGCGAAGTACAGCGCCGGATCGACACGGTCGGCCTCGACCACCGCTTTCTCCGGCAGTCCCTTCACCGCCTGCCAGCGCTTGCCGAAATCGTCGGTGATCCAGGCGCCGGATTTCCATGGTGTCCAGATCACGCGCTTGCCATCTGCGGCGATGGTGATGTGACCGCCGCCATCGCCCGCAGGTGGTTCGCTGGCGAACAGCTGCCAGCTTGCGCCGCCATCGAGTGAATAGGCCACGCGCACTTCATTGTTGTTGCGATGACGCACAGTGCCGCTGCGCACGACGATCTGCGGGGCCTGCCCGGCATAGTCGATGCTTTCGCCGTTGGTCAGTCGCGGACCGGCGAACTGCAGCGCGGGTTTGCCCAGATCGTCATGGCGGAAGCCATCGATGTCGCCCACCGCGCTGAGCAGATGCGCGCCTTCAGGCGGACTGATCAGGTCCAGCGGCACGGTTTCTTCCAGATTGGTGTTCTTGAACCACCACTGCACTTCCGACACGCCGTCATCGAAGGCGGTCATGTTGCGCGAGGCCCAGATGCCGTAGCCGGTCACGAACAGCACTTCGTCGCCATCGAAAGGATTGATCTCGATATCGGCCATCCAGTGAGGCGTGGCATGCGCGGTCCACGGTGAAGTCTGGTGGTCAAACT
>JBDTZK010000122.1:0-6253 GCA_040005195.1 Pseudoxanthomonas sp. | reverse complement strand
ACGGCCTCGCAGGCCGGCGTCGAGATCGATCTCATCGTGCGGGGGGCGTGTACGTTGCGGCCAGGCGTACCGGGCGTGTCCGACAACATCCGCGTGCGTTCGATCGTCGGGCGCCTGCTCGAGCACAGTCGTGTGTACTGGTTCGGCAACGATGGCGAACCAGAACTGTATTGCGCCAGTGCCGACTGGCTGGAGCGCAACCTGCTGCACCGCGTGGAAACCTGTTTCCCGATCCTCGATGAGGACCTGGCGCGTCGTGTGTTCAAGGAAGCCCTGCAGAACTACCTGGACGACAACACCAACGCCTGGGAGCTGAATGCCTAAGGTGAATACCGCAAGCTGTCGCCGGCTGAAGGTGAAACCCCGCACTCGGCGCAGGCCACGTTGCTGTCCAAGGTCTGACAGACCTTGCAGGGCGATGCCCGCGATGTTTCGAGCTTGCGTTGTCCAATCCAATCCAAGCGCATCGCGAACAGGCCCCGCCCCTGCACGCCTGCGCTTGGCAACAACACGCCCCCCTCTACGAAGACCGGGGCCATTGCCATCGGGCAACCGCGCATGACCGCTTGCCGCTAAACTTCCGCCATGCCTTTATCCCTCCCTGCCGCGGCACCCCCCCTTGAGGATGGCGACCAGTTCGCCGCCGTCGATATAGGCTCCAACAGTTTCCACATGGTGGTGGCGCGCTACACACAGGGCCAGCTACGCGTGGTCGATCGCCTGCGCGAGACCGTGCGCATGGCCGATGGGCTGGATGGCAAGGGCGGTATTTCCGCCGAAGCGCGTCAACGCGGGCTGGAATGCCTGGCGCGATTCGGGCAACGCATCCGCGACCTGCCGGCATTGCGCGTGCGTGCGCTGGCTACCAACACGGTGCGCCAGCTGTCTTCACCGCAGAGTTTTCTGGTGCCGGCTGAAACCGCGCTCGGTCACGCGATCGAAGTGGTCTCGGGCCGTGAGGAAGCACGCCTGATTTATCTGGGCGTGGCGCATGCACAGCCGCCGAAACCAGACCAACAACGACTGGTGATCGACATCGGTGGCGGTTCGACCGAGTTCATCATCGGCCGCGGCTTCGAGCAGATCGAACGCGAGAGCCTGCAAGTGGGATGCATCGCCAGCACGCGGCGTTTTTTCCCCGGCGGCAAACTCTCGAAGAAGCGCTGGAAGGACGCGCTGACCGAAATCCGCGCGGAGTTCCAGCAGTTCGCGCGCCTGTACCGCTCACTTGGCTGGCAGGAAGCGCTTGGCTCATCGGGCACGCACAAGGCCATCGGTGAAATCTGTGTGGCCATGAAACTGACCAAGGGCGCGATCACCGCCGAAGCACTTCCGCAGCTGCGCGACCGCCTGCTTCAGGCCGACAACATCGCCGCGATTGAACTGCCGGGCCTGTCCAACGACCGCAGGGCAATCATCGCCGGTGGCGTGCTGATCCTGGAAGCCGCTTTCGAGGCACTGGGCCTGCAGCGGCTGATAGTCAGCAAGGCGGCGATGCGCGAAGGCATCCTGTACGACATGCTGGGCCGCGGCAGCAACAACGATCCGCGCGATGCATCGGTGGATTCGTTGACCCGGCGCTATGGCGTCGACGAGGCTCAGTCGGCGCGGGTGGCAGGCACTGCGATGCGCCTGTTCGAGCAGGTGGCCCCGGCCTGGGCGCTGGACGATGACGACGCCCGCCAACTCGGCTGGGCCGCACGCCTGCACGAGATCGGCTTGGCAGTCGCTCACAGCCAATACCACGTGCATGGATCGTACCTGCTGGAACATTCGGATATCGCCGGCTTCTCGCGCCAGGAGCAACAGGTGCTGGCAGCCCTGGTTCGCACGCATCGCCGTGGCATTCCCAAAACCGCCTTCGACGCCATCCCCGACCGCCTGATGCTCAGCGCACGCCGGAAAGCAGCCTTGTTGCGACTCGCCGTGCTGCTGCATCGCTCCCACGACGCCGAGCCCATCCCGAAACTGGAAGCAACCGTCGACGACGATGCGCTGAAACTGACGATTTCGAAGCACTGGGTGGAGGCACGCCCTTTGCTGCGCACTGACCTGTTGAGTGAACCTGAAGACATGGCGGGACTGGGCATCCAGTTCGGCACCTTCGTCGACTGATTTCAAAGTTGCCCGCAGCATGAATTCCGCTTGCTACAGAAACACACACCGTCACCGGGCAGTCATACGTTTGCCATGACGGCTTCATCTGCAACGTCCAGCATGTGCGCAAAATGGAGTCGCGCATGCGCTATGCCATCGTCACTGAAACGTATCCGCCGGAGGTCAATGGCGTCGCGTTGACTGTTCAAGGCCTGGAGCAGGGATTGCGTGAACGCGGCCATGAAGTACTGCTGGTTCGGCCTCGCCAGGAAATTGAAAGTGGTCAGGACGCGAACACCCTGCTGGTGCGGGGTGCAGGGTTGCCACGTTATCCGGGACTGAAGTTCGGTTTTCCTGCCACCGGCCGCCTGTTGCAGCGTTGGCGTGAATCACCGCCTGATGCGATTTACGTGGCGACCGAGGGGCCGCTGGGGTGGTCGGCCCTGCGCGCGGCGCGGAAGCTGGGCATACCTGCCGCCACAGGGTTCCATACGCGCTTCGACCAATACCTCCGTGATTACGGCCTGCCCTTCCTGGAGAGTACTGCGCTGCGCTGGATGCGCCGGTTTCACAATGGTGGCAACGCGACGCTGGTGCCGACGCACGAATTGGCAGAGGCATTGCAAGCGCAAGGCTTCAATCACGTAGTGCGCCTGGCAAGGGCGGTCGATACCCGGCAGTTCAGTCCGGACAAGCGCGACCGCAGTCTGCGCAGGCAATGGGGACTGGAAGACGACGGGCTGGCAGTGATTTATCTGGGCCGCATAGCCGCCGAGAAAAACCTGGACCTGGCGGTGCGCGCTTTCCGTGCATTGCAACGCTCGCGACCCAAAGCACGGTTCATCTGGGTAGGCGATGGACCCTCGCGGCAGAAACTGCATGACGAACACCCCGACTTCATTTTCTGCGGCCTGCAGCGTGGCCAGGAAGTGGCACGTCACTTCGCCAGTGCCGACCTGTTCCTGTTTCCCAGCCACAGCGAAACCTTCGGCAACACCACGCTGGAAGCGATGGCCAGCGGTGTGGCCACGGTCGCGTTCGACTATGGTGCGGCACGCGAACACCTGCACAACGGCATAGAAGGGGCGGCCGTCGACAACGATGACGACTTCATCGCCAGCGCAATCAAACTGGCCGACGATGATGAACTGCGTCACGCCATGGCCCGCAACGCATGCCAGGCCATGCAAGGCCTGCGCCCGGAACAGGTGGCCGCCGACTTCGACACTATCCTGGCCGAGCTTGCACAGTTGAGGAGACTGCATGCGTCCGTTGCTGCCGCGTGACGCAATGCAGGGCCGCGATACCGGCTGGTGCCTGCGCGCCAACCGGTGGGGCCAGTGGAATGGCATCCGTCGCTTCTTCGCCGTCATCAGCCGACTGGGTGACGGCATGTTCTGGTATGCGCTGATGACGGTCATGGTGCTGGTGGATGGCCTTGCGGGGTTGGCCGCTTCTGCCCACCTGGCAGCGACCGGCGTCGTCGCCCTGACCCTGTACAAGGCTTTGAAGCACTGGACCCGGCGTCCGCGTCCGTTTGCTTCGGATGTGCGGATCCGTGCGTGGATAGCGCCACTGGATGAATTCAGCTTTCCTTCTGGCCATACCTTGCATGCGGTGGCTTTCAGCATCGTGGCGATTTCGCACTATCCGATGCTGGCCGCGCTGCTGATTCCGTTCACCGTCTGCGTGGCGCTGTCGCGCGTGATCGTGGGCCTGCACTACCCCAGCGATGTACTGGCGGCCCTGGTCATCGGCAGCGGCCTGGCTGCGGCTGCCCTGTGGATCCCCACGACCCTGTAGGAACGGTCCTGCCCGCTCCGCATTCTTATTTTCGGGTGAACAGCTGCGCGCGCGTGATCGCAGGTGCCAGTTGCGCGGACCAATCACGATCATTGGCGACCTGTGCCTGCACATGGCTGGCTTCAAGCGCGCGGAAATCCAGGTCTGCGACGGCCCACACCTCATTGCCTTGCGTCTGTACCAGAATGCCATCGGCAGGCAGGTCCACATCCATCGGCGCGTAGATCGCAGCCTCGCCTGTATTCACGTCCAGCGCCGGACTCCAGGGCGCTGCGCCGGTCGTTACCGATTGAGCGACGAAGATGCGGTTTTCCAGTGCACGTGCCAGACATCCGATGCGTACGCGCGTGGCGCCGGCGGCCGTATCGGTACAGCTGGGCACCAGCAGCAGGCGCGCACCGGCTTGCTGTTGCGCACGCACGGGCAGCGGGAACTCGCAGTCGTAGCAGACCGAAATCCCCGCACGTACCTCGCCGGTTTCGAAAACCTGCAGCGCATCGCCGCCTTCGATCACATCGGTGGCTTTCTCGAAGCCGGTCAGCTGCAGTTTGTCCTGCCAGCCGTGCATACCCGTTGGCGCGAACCAATCACTGCGGTTGCGGTAACGACCCGCATCACCATGTGCCAGCAGGAAACTGCCGGCCACCAGAGACAGGCCGTGCGTGCGCGCCAGGCCCGAAAACAGCGCCAGCCATTGCATCCGGTACACCTGCAGCGCGGCCAATGATGCGTGCAGGTCGGCACGGATGGCGTCGTCGAAAGTGGCTGCCAGTTCCAGTGACAGGTATTCCGGCAAGACCACCACTTCCGCGCCGGCGCGTGCTGCTTCGGCCACCAGCGATGCCTGCTTTCCAGCAAACTCTTCGAAGCTGCGCGGCGCGCCCACCGGGTACTTGCAGGCTGCCACTTTCATGCCGAGGGTTCCAGCGCACGCAACCAGAACGTCAGCGGATGCATGACTTCACCTTGATCGACTTCCTGCCAGGGCAGTTGCATGGTCATCCCCTCCTGCCGCGCGTAGCCGCGCTTGTGCCAGAACACATCGTTGGGCCGGAAGTCCTGCGGTCGCCTTGCATCGTCCACGCTGCGATCGACGGCGCAGAACGCCGTCCACTGGAACCGCCCCAACGCACGCGCATGCGCTTCACGATGGTCGAAAAATGCATGGCCAATGCCGCGCCCGCGATAGTCGGGAAGCAGCAGCGATTCGCCGAAGTAGAAAACCGACTCCACAGACAAGCCGCGCTCGATGAAAGGCTTGCCATACGCCGCCGTGTCATCAGACAGCGGCAAGCCGGTGGACGCACCCACCACCTGGTCGCCCTGCAGCGCCAACACGAAAACGCTGTCTACGGACCGCGCGTAGGCGGCGAGATATTCGCGCTCGTACTCGACGCTGCCCTGGTACAGATAAGGCCAGGCCTTGAAGACCGCGATGCGCAGGCGCGCAAGGTCGTCCAGCCACGGCAGGATCTGCGGGCCACGAAAAAGGCCGATGGTGTGCGGAGCATCCATCCCTGGACTCTACCGCACGCCACCGGCCGGGGCGAGGTTCACTGCAGCCGTCAGTCCTTCCAGAAATAGAGGGCGATGCTCTTGTCCGGAACAATCACCACCAGCGCCTTGTCGTCTGTCTTGGTGGTGAAGTAAGCGTCGACCGATGATGTCTGCAATGAGTCAGGTGAGGCTGCCACTGATTCCACCCAGTGGCGTGGCAGGCAAGCCATGCGCCACGCCCGGTACACGAACGGGTGCTGTTGTCGACCCAGCGCTGCCCGCGCTTGCGTAGCCTGTTGCAGGTACGCCATGGGCCGGATTTTCATCGCTTCCACCGTGCCAGCCGACAGCCGGAACCGGATGGAACCACTGGATTTTCGCCGCAAAGGAAACAGCAACGCGGCCAACTGGTTCTGTTCCATAGGATGTTCGAACAGGCCGGAGGTCTTCACGACCTCCGGCAATACGCGTGAGGCACGGCGATGCAAGGTCTGCAGATCGAGCATGTCGGCCTCAGCGCAGCGACGCGCCAAGGTCGTACCAGTCGACCTTGCGCGTGATCCACATGATGGCGGCCAGGATGCCGAACAACAGCAGCGAACCCATCAGCAAGGCATTGCTTTCTGAAATCAGCAGGCTGTACAGCACGCCATACAACGCGGTCAGCATTACCGCGAAGCCAGCCGCGCGCGCCCAGCTCTTGAGCACGCCGGACAGATACACAAACTGCAGTCCAATGCAGGCCACGGCCGAGATCAGATAGGCCTTCAGGAAGTCGATGTGCTCCGACAGGCTGAGCAGCAGCAGGAAGAAGGCGGCCAGCGCCAGCCCGACCAGCAGGTATTGCAACGGATGG
>JBDTZK010000121.1:0-6266 GCA_040005195.1 Pseudoxanthomonas sp. | reverse complement strand
CGCCGGAGTCAAGGAAACGCTAATTAATTCGGACTGAATTATTTAATCCGCAGATTGCGCAGGTTTTCACAGATCAGGAGAGGACGCTGTTGTTTCAAATCTGCGTTCATCTGCGCAATCTGCGGATAAATCAGCGGTTCCCTAAGTGAACGTTATCATTGGCTTAGTGAGGTCGGAGCTGGGTCCTTCCGCCTCGGCGCCTGCGAAATAACGCATCGACTCATACATCATCTCTGCGATCGGATTGCCCCACATGCGGCAGTTGCCATTGGTGATGAGTGCGCCGGTGCCGGCGCAATCGCCACCATTGTTGCCCCAATTCCAGTTGGTGTCGGAATTGAGGTTGTTGGTGGTGCCACTGTTGTAGGCGCCGCCAATCATCCGCAGCTTGTCGATCGAGCGCGCGATGCCGTTGACATTCGTGTCGAACTGACCTGTATTGGCCACTATTTCACTTGCAAAATTACTGACATTGCGCCGCAACTTGCCACCCTGCAGATTGTTCTGCTGAGAACCAGTGATCAAGCCGAAATACATCCGCTCGCTCTCGCCGTAGTCGTGCAGGATACCGGTTGGCTTGTAGTGGCCCGAGGGATAGGCCTTGCAGGTCGTGTCGCGCAGCGTTTCGCTGTCAGGGCAGACCGAAACACGCACGACGTAGTCGTCGCGCCGGTTGGCGCCGCCGGTGTTCTCCCAGAACAGGCCCCAGTTGTCATCACCCGTGCCTTCCTCATGGCGGAAGGTAATGGTGTGCGTACCGGCAGACAAATTGATGCTGCCGGAATGCGAGCTCAGGCCCGCATCACTGCGATCATTGCCATGCCCTGAATACCAACCCGCAACCGCCACACCATTGATGGTCAGATCGACCGCATCATCGCCATCGACAGCAAAACGATACGTGCCCGCTGTCGCGATGTTCAACGTGCCTGTTATTCTCGTGATGTAGTTGTCGTTGTAGTTGGCGCAACCATTGCCGGTGAACGGATTATTGCTGGCCGTCTTGTTGATGCTGGCAACGCCTGCAGTGCCGCAAATGTTCGCACCCACCGCGTTGTTGGTGAAAAGCGTGTCCATCGCCGTACGCGTTGCGGGACCCGCGTTACCAATCGTACGCTTCCAGGTCGACAGGGAAAGATCAGTCAACGTGCCAGCGGGTACCAGGCTCCAGGTAGTGGCCGCACCGATACAGTCGACCCTGGAGTTTCCGGAATTGAAGCACTTGTTGTTGGCGACCGGTCCTTCAATCGAAAGCCAGTTCCAGATGCGGTAAGGCGAGTTCTGCATCACGCGGAACAAAGGCGCCGAGTTGTCGGTCACCGTCGTGACCGCGAACAAATGGTAGGTACCGTTCGAGGGCGCGCTCAGCGGAGCGTAGCTGGCGATGTTGTACCCATCGCGTGCAACGCTCTGGTATTCCTTGCCCCAGCTATGGGCGTCCTGCGGGAAAAAAGCACCCTGCAGCACCGTTTCAGCCGCCGTATCCACCTGCCGCCAGCCGCCGTAGAGCACGCGCCGCAGCGCGTCCATGCGTGAGGTAGTCAGATAGTTGAGGAAATCGCCGCTCCACTGCCCGCTGCAGGTCTTGTTGGGTGCGGCCGACGCCGGATTGAACTTGCCGCCATCCCAGGTGTAGCAAGCGAACGAGTTGAAGTAGCCGTAATAGTCAATCTTGAATTTGGTTTCGCCGTTGACGACCTTCGTCTGCCAGCCTTGATAGCCCACGTCCGGTACGCCATCGCCATCGAGGTCGGAGGCGTCGTTATAGGCTTCGTAATAGATCTTGTGGTCCTTGCCCATCACCAGCATGTTGAGCGGCGGCAGCGAGGCACGCGCGAACAAGGGCGACTGTGCGATGTTGAGCAGCGCCGGAGGCACCACCACAGCCTGTCCGATGGCTAGACTGGAAATGACGACCAGGCCCAGGAGTGTCCAATGCTTTATTTTCATGGCAATGCTCGATCAGGGCTTGATGAAGATGGTGTCGATGGCGGCCAGTGAAGACGACGCCGCCACTGACCCCTGGTCACGGCTGAATCCCGTGGTCCTGTACAAATTGCATAGACTTTCCGCACTGTCACCACCGACCGCTGCACTACATTCACCCATGCACACGCCGATATTCACAGTGCGCACATCAGCGGCAACCGTGACACTTTCCGCCCACCTTTTCGGATCGAAAGGTGTCGAGCAATCCTCGTTCTCGAAGAAAGTACCGTCGGTGATGGCGATCTCACGCGTACGAACCTGGCTTTCAGCATTCTGGAAAGCGACATTGGTGGCGACATAGTTGGCGGACATGCGTTCCTGCAGCGTGGCCACTTGCATGCCCACGATGCCTATCAACGCCAGCAATATCAGCATGATCAATGCGATGTAGAGCACCGCACCTCGCTGGTTGCGTGGTACACCGATCCAACGAGGCCCGTGTAGGCGTGGGTTCATGGCATCAATTCCCGTACAGACGGTTGCGCAACGCGACCGTCGTTTCATAGACCGAACGATAGTTGCCGTCCGCTTGTTCGGGCGGCATGGTGACCTGCAGAACCGCCAGGTCGCTCTGCGCCTGAGGCGCAGCGGCGCGATCGCCGGTATTGCGCATCATCAGGCCTACCTGCACCGCACCCACTCGTCGCCAAAGCCCTGCATTTACTTCATTCCCGATGGTCGCCGCCGTGACCATGGATGAAATATAACCGGAGGGTGGCTTGGTGAGGTCCGTGACCGCGTCGCGTCCATACAGGAACTGCAGCGCTTCGACGCCATCGACCAGTTCTTCGGAAACACGCGTCAGTGCGGCGCTGCCAGGCGCAGCGGTCCAGCGAGTACGATAAAGCGCAGGTTCGTTCTCCGGGTTCAGTGCCACGTAATAAACCATGGACTCGGCACGAAACAAGGATGTGCTTCCGGCCTTGTAGGCCAGCGAACTGTCCTGGGCAGAAACGAAGTCCAGGGTGGATAGATTCAACCCGCTTTGATCCACTGTAAGGGTGGTAGCGGTCGGCACCGGCGGCTTGGCTTGGAAAACCGTGGCGCTGCGGCAATCAGCAATTGCATACAGGCCAGAACCGCCGGTCGCCAGCGTGGCACTACTGGACGGGTAGGAAATAGTCGAGGTAGTGCCTACGCTCAAAGCAGAGATGGGCGATTCTTCCGCCGAGAGGAAACGCAGTACCACGATGTCGCTGCCTGCCAGCGGATTGAGATCGGTGATCCAGGCAGGTGCTGCCGGCGACCAATCGGAACCCGCACCGGCTGCACGCACGGCCGGAATGGTCATGCTGTTACCAGGCGCAGTTCCATTGGCCTCGAAACCCTGGATGGACACATCAAAGCGCAACGGAAACGGCAGCGCTGCAACACCGTTGCTGTCACGGTTGGCGTTGTTCAAAAACAGGGAACGGATGTTTCCGCCCGTGATCGTGGTGCCATCGGTGGAAAGCAGCGACTGGTCATTGACACAACCCGAATGACCGGCCATGCGCAAGTCGCGGGACAGGAAGTCAACGGCAAACCTGGAGCTTTCCTGGTTGCGCGCGATTCCCTGCGATAGCTGATAGGCGGTACGGGAAGCAGAAAAAATCTGTATGAGCCCAAGCACCAGCAGACTGCTGATAAGCAATGCAATCATCAATTCGATCAGCGACAGCCCATGGATTTGAAATGGGAACGACTGATGGGTTTTATTTTTCATAGTCTGCTCACCACGGTGACCCGGCTGGTGCGTTTGCTGGTGGAAAGATTGGTATCTTCATCGTTCTGCCAGTTGGCATCGCCCCAACGCACTTCGACAGTGACCGCACCGTCCGCACCCAGGTTCACGTTTGCCTCACCCTCGGGAAGGGCTGCCTTGACCTCACACTTCCATTGGGTCACGTTGACGGACGGCGTAGCAGTCAGCTTCCGGGGGCATCCGCCCGCCGTCGGCACGACCACCCCGGCGAAACTATCGAACTTGATGGCGTTGTAGTAAGACCCGAGCGATCTCTGCATGCGCATCATGTCCACCAACTCGTAAGCCAGATTGGTCGCGACGGTACGTTGCTGTGCACTTTTGGTGAACCGCACGTTCATGGTCTGCAACAGTGCAAAACCCAGTAAACCAAAGGCGAGCACCAGCATGGCGATAAGCACTTCGATCAGCGTAAAGCCGGATTGGCTGGCACGCCTGCTCGATAGGATTCGCTTGTTCTGTTTCGATTTCATGGACATGCCCTTTGCAGGATCCGCGTCTGTCCGGTGACGCCCACCGATACACACCGGACCGGTGTCGACACACCTGCCGGTGTCAGCTGGATATCTGTTCCGCCCCCTATCGCACGGCCGCGGGCGTCGAATGCAACTGTGTTGGCCACGGCCGAAAGCAAGAGCTGTGCCTTGCCCTGGGAATACCTGACCACCGTTTCGCCCGCGTCAAAGGCGCCGTTGCCATCGGTTTCAGTCCACACCAGCCAGCCGTTATTCCAGTTGCCGTCGCAGGCCGTGCCGCTGGCACTCGCGCAGACACCACCACCACGCGTGCTCCGGATGCCCTCGCTTCGGGCCAGGGAAAGCGAAGTCAGCAACTCGTTACTGGTGGTTGCCAACCGATTGGAACGCAGCACCGCCTGGAAGCTGGGCAGCGCAACCGTGAGCAGGATGGCCGCAATGGCGATAACCACCATCAGCTCTACCAACGTGAAACCGGATACATGGCGCCTTGACATTACTCAGCCGCTCACCAAGCGTTAGGTTCACACGGTATAGCAGACTGGCGCGCCCGCAAGCCCATTGAGGATGGACGGTCGAGATCAGGGGACAGGCGTCCGGCAATAGGCCTAAACACAGCAGCAGCGGGCCAAAAAAACCATCGCCCGGTACCCTTCAAAAGCCTGCTGCCTTGCTTATGGCCTGCATGCCTGGCACAACAAGCAAGCCATCGCGTAGCCCCCATGGCGAAGGTCAGTCCGTGGGTATTTCCATTACACACGTATAGACGCCATCGCTCCATGCTCCTGTCAGTCGTGCGCGCGAATCGAAAGCGTACTGCAGACGATAGGCTATGTTGCGTTGCGCATGCCCAGACCCTTGCTGTAATCGAAGCACTGGCGAATCCGGAGGCAATGCAGGGTTTGTGATGGCTATGGTCAAGGTGTTTTCCTCGACCCACAGGTGAATTCCGAGAACACCACCTTCGGTGAGTCTCGAAATTCCGTGCAAAACGGCATTTTCCACGAGAGGCTGCAAGACAAGATGCGGCATCCGCTGCTCCCAGGGCAGCGGCTCGTCCATCTTCCACTGCACATCCAGTCTATTGCCAAGCCGCAGGGATTCTATATACAGATAACGGCGCGCAAGCTCGACCTCTTGCGCCAGTGTCGACTCCCCTTCGCCTACTCCCAATGCGGCACGGAAGAGATCGGAGAGATCAAGAACGGCGCGTTCCGCTACTACCGGATCTGTCCTGACCAGGCTGGCAATGAGATTCATGCTGTTGAAGAGAAAGTGCGGCCGGATGCGTGCTTGCAGTGCATCCGCTTCAGCGCGCGCATTGGCGTTGACTTGCGCTGCCCAACGGTCGCTGACATAGAAGTAGCGCAAAGCCGATGCCGTGATAAGTACGGCAATCGCCGCGCTCGCCAACACGAAATGCCAGAAGCTGACATCCAGCGGCGGATTGCCGAGCGCAGTAAACAAGGCATAGACGATCCCTGCAGCCGCAACCGAAATGGCTGCTGATAATCCAAGTGATGCAATCACGCCGATCACTGGAGCATGACGTGACAGCGTGCGTCGGGACATGCAGAGCATCACCGACACGGCAATGGCAAGCCACAATGCGAATGCACTTGCTGAGAGAAATTCAGACCAGGCAAGACCGGCCTTTTTCCCGGGCCACAGGGCGACCATGATCACCACCATCTCCGCCATGCCGAGGATAGCCATGATCCGCGAACGACGACAAAAATCAGGTAACCAGGGCATCACCGTTTGCGCCATCGCATGATCCCCTTTCAATAACGCATCAGTACTGCGACCGGATAAACGGAAGCACAGAACAGGCGTATGACTATCGGCCCGCCAGATGTTTCAGACAACACGCAGCATCAAGACATCACCCGATAGCACGGCCTGTATTCCCCGGCGATCTTCATGCGCCGCTTGGCTTATTCACGGCAGATGTTGACGGGGCCAACATCACACAGATTCGCCCCTACTCGGCCGATGAAACGATCAAGGCGGCCTGGGCTCCTAGCGGTCACCGCCTCGCCGTGACAGAGAACGCC
>JBDTZK010000120.1:0-6300 GCA_040005195.1 Pseudoxanthomonas sp. | reverse complement strand
GACCGTCCTCGACCTGCTTAAACGTCGTGACAATTTGGGTCCCGGTGAACTTTCTCTTGCGCATCGCTGGTCTCCTTGGGCTAGTTTGCCCGGAGACCTCTGGTTATGCCTGGATCAAGAATACGGGGAATCGACAATCACAACATTGAAGCAGGTCGAGGAAGGTCGGCAGGTCAAAGGCGTTTGCCGTGAGCTGAGCACTTGGTTCGCTACCCACGCTCGGAGCTACGGGCCCGTCAACCCTCCAGCTATGCTTGGATTAAGCTTTTGCAGGATCGGCATCGGGACTTACGACCAGAGACGAAACCAGCAGTGCGGACAACTGTTCGAAATACTGAGAGGCCGTCCAACCGCGTCGCGTCACGAGGTCATCCCACGTGGCAACAGAAATTAAGGTCCAAATCAGATCGGCGGCAGTTGCTAAATCTAGGTTGGGACGAAGGCGGCCCTCCGCCGCGATGCGCCCGGCAACGACGCGTGCACCCTCCAAGCGGTGATCGAGCCGGTCCTGCCAAGCCGTCTCGGCCGCTGGATCCTGACGGCGGAGGAGTTCGATGGAATCGACGACAGGTTTGTACCCTGGATTCATTCGAGCCTGCATGTCGACTAGAGCCAGAAGCGCATCCACTCCGGTCGGAGCATCTCTAATTTTCGCGATCTCCTTCACCAGGCCTCGCCTCCCGTCGACGAAGCGCAGGAGGCCGATAAACAAGTCCGCCTTATCTTCGAAGATCAAATAAAGTGCTTGGCGCGACAGCCCAGACTCCTTGGCTATCGCTGCCATAGTAATAGGGCCCGGCGACCTCTGAACGAGGTGGAGTGTCGCCGTCAAGACACGGGAACGGGTGGTCAATCGCGCGCTTGACACGGTGTAAAGTCCAAGATTATGCTTTTACCTAGATTGACACACTGTCAAGTCAAACAGGGCGAAAACATGCCCGTGAGAGAGGAGAGTCTTATGCAAGTCAATATATTTCGAGGTCAAGGCAGGGTATTTGGTTTCACCGTCAAATCGAATGGGGAGAATCTTCCAGCGCAATACGGTCCGTGGATCGCTTTCAAATCTCTGAAAATGCATCAGGACGAACCCCAAGGTGGCGTGGACGTGAACGCGTGCCTTGCTGACATCGAAGCACACGGATTTCACCTGACTGACGCACATCGTCCCATCACGCACTTGGCAACTGGCTGAGATCACCGGAGTTGGTCAGAATGCCAAATGTTGAGCGAGCGTTGGTCCTAGGTGGTGGCGGATCGACAGGCAATGCCTGGCTGATCGGCATCATTGCGGGCCTGTTTGAGGCTGGACTAAATGTGACCGAGGCCGATTTGATTATCGGCACGTCGGCCGGATCGACCGCCGCTGCCCAGATGAGTAGCGGCATCCCACCGACCGACCTACTTGCCGACATTCTCACGGCTCAACCGCAGTCTTTGTCAGTACCTGCAAAATTCGAACGTGAGCCAGTCGCGAGTAGGCCGGCCACTAATCACATGGAGAAAACAAGGGCAATCATCAACGCCGCTGAGGATGCGGGCGATATGCGTCGCAGAATGGGTGCAGCGGCGATCGAGTTAGACGGGGCCTCGGACAGTATTGCGCAGACGCAATGGCGCGCAACAGTTGCCGCTCGGCTGCCCAGCCATCGGTGGCCGCAACAACCGCTGCTCATCACCGCAGTCGACGCCTGCACTGGTGAACCGGTCGTGTTCGATCGCCACAGCGGAATACATTTGGTGGACGCCGTCGCCGCCAGTTGCGCAGGCAATTTTGCTTACACTATTGGCAAAAACCGATACATCGACGGTGGTTACCGAGCGGATGTAAATGCTGATTTGGCAGCAGAATACGGGCGGGTGCTGGTAATTCCACCACTCGGAGGCAAAACTCGGAAACCGCTGCACTGGGGGCTTCATCTGGCAGCACAGGTCGACGACTTACGCGTACGCGGCCGTCGCGTTGAAACTGTCTTTCCGGATAGCGAGTCCGAAAGCGCCCTCGGCGTCGGTATGAGTCTGATGGATTTGTCGACGCGTCGGATCGCCGCTCAAGCGGGCTACAATCAAGGCAAAGGTCTTGCCGAGCAGCTCAGCAATTTCTGGTGCTAAGGCAACGAAATTCGTTCGCTCGTTAGCCGCTATGACACCTGCCCATGCGTCACATCGTTCGTAATCGGAACGCGCCTACAGCGCATTGCTCCGCCCTCGTTCCTTAGGCGACACGCTTTTGACGGCGACGGGTTGCTCATCTTGCCCTCTGCGCGAACGTATCTGACTTAAACATGACACGGCCGATCTTCCTTTATGTAGTTCTCACCAATCAAACTCAGTAGGTACAAACTTGCACTTGCCGGCGCTACGACAGTGCGCCTGAAATCCCTCTCACCTTTTCAACTCCTAATAGCTAGCAGATTTACCGCGAGTGCACCACCGTTCGAAGATCCTTTTCGCGCGGCTATAAATGAAGCGCTCAGCATCCGCCGCAATGTTATCGGCTAGCAATTTGTCGAAGTTTCAATGGCATTCGACGATGCCTCTGCAGGCTAATATGCAGGCCTATAGCGCCAGCCAGGCTGGCTCTTGGCGAGTCTTGCAGCGTTTGTAGCGTACTCGCAAGCCGCAAGCTGGGTGCGTTGGATACGTTCTCGAAGTGTTCCCTTCTGGCATTCGATCAAAGTCGCGTTGCGAAGCTCTACGTTGTGAATGTAGACGGAGGGGTCGGCCTTCAGCGCCAGCAATGATGAAGTGGAATCAACCGCACGTCCGCATCCAGCCGATACGATCGCCAAAATGACTAGCGGATAGAATCTAATTAAGTGAATCATCAAGCTCTGTGCATCAAACGATTAGACGGCTACAAAAAAATATGTATCGAGCAGTTTTTCGTAATATTTCATGGAACTATCAAGAATCTCAGGGTCATACGCGAGCAGTTCGGGGCCTGATCGTGGAGCTCATGTAAGTGAGCTTGCATTCACCAGGCACTGAGAACCGCTGCTCCCGCAAGCTTTCCCGATGGCATCAGGATGCGACGCCACAAAGATGGAACATTAATGAGTTCAACTTTAAGTGCGCCCTCATTTCGACACTCGTCTCCAACTCCTGAACAATAAATTCAATGGCGATATTTGGCGGCAGTTGTCGACTAGACGTGCTGTGAAAGCGTCTTCTGAGTAATTTCACCTGAGGCTTTTCCAACGCTTGCCGATCAAACAAACGAAACCCTGCTAAGTGCTCAATCACTTGCCTGAGGTAACGAGACCTGGCCGAAAACATACTTCCAGCGCCCGTTGCGTCGGACATAGGTATCACTGAACCAAACCTTCCGATCAAATTCGCGCGTACCGTGCCTTCCCTTTATCCACAATTTTGCTGTAACGACGGCGGTATTGCCCCACACCCGAACGACTTGCGTTCCAGGCTCTTCCTCTTGGCGTTGCCACGAAATGGCTCCAGAGCGTGCGTCGTTCAATTGATCGGACTTCGTCTGTGTTTCACCGGTACCCAAAACCAAAGCAAAATTCTCGTCAAGTATTTCATCGATAGTCTCAGCGTCATTCGCCTTGACAGCTGCCTGAAAACGCAAATCTAGTTTCGAAACAGCCAACTTATCTGCGTTGATAGCAGGCATCGCGATCACTCCTTGGCATATAATTGGTAAGGGCAGGGCTACAAGGTTTATCGTCAACACAAACACGTACCGAATGCTCAATGTCATATCATTCATTCCTCACAAAATATAGAGTTGCTAATGTAGGTGCCCTAAAACATTTGCGCGGATGACTAGTTGTAGCGTAAACGTTGGAGGATTCAGCGCGTTTTAGCTACTTGCAAGCTGCGTGAAACAAACGGCGAGTTACATCCAAACTGGCTTTCGCTGGCGCGAGACTTGACCAGCGCTCGTGCCATGCGCTGCACCGCCTCATCTAATTCGTTCTCATCTAAGTAGCTGAACCCGAGTCTCAAATAAGATTTGTTACTTTGAGAAAACTCGTAGGCACTAGCATCGAAGAAACGGACACCTTCTTCTTCACCTAGTTGAGACCAATTCGCCACGTCAATCGCGTCGTCAACACGTATCCAGATGCTTGTACCGCCATCAGGAACGCGAAACTGAACCACACCACCAAGGTGCCTGGTAAGAGAGGTCGCCAAGGCATCTCGGCGCGTTGCGCAGATGCGCTTCATTCGGTTCGCATGGCGTAGCCATTCGCCGTCTTCGAACAGTTCGGCAATGGCGCACTCCATGGCAGCATCACTGTAAGTATCGCTAGCTGCGCGGAAGTTGGCCAATCGCTCGACTACCGGCGCGGGTGCGATAACGAAACCAGTACTAGCGCCCGGCATTAATAGGTTCGACAAAGAGCTGATGTAAATCACGCTAGCGCGCCCAACGCCAGATGCAATTGGCGGAATAGCTATCCGGCCATAGTGGAAGTCATGATCGTAATCATCTTCGATAATGGCAAAACCGAACCTAATTGCAAGCTCAACCAAGCGCTTTCGCTTTGCCTCAGACATAACAACGGTGGTCGGAAACTGATGATAAGGCGTCACGAATACAGCTCGGACCCTCTGATGACCAAGCAAATCTTCCAATGCTTTGATATCAAGCCCATCAGCATCTAGCGGCAATGGCAAAAGTTGTGCGCCGGCCATTTCCATCAAGCGCCAAGCAGGCGGATATCCGAAAGCTTCCACGACAACGACATCGCCAGCCTGCAACAACATACGCGCCACTAGATCAATGCCTTGCTCGATGCTGTGCGTGACCATGAGGTTTTCCGGCGACGCCGGCAAACCCCGAGTTCGAGCGAGCATGGTCGCCAATTCTGAGCGAAGCCGTGGATGACCGCATGGATCTGAACTCATCAGGGGTCGAGCGTGGGGACCTATTGCGCGTCGGAACGCCCGCGCTAATGCTGCGGCCGGGAACAAACGCACATCGGGCATACCGCTGCATATGAGCAACGTACCTGGTGCTGCTGCATGCCGGCGGTTTGGATCCTGTTTTATGGGTGGTAGCTCGTAGGCCGGGGCTTCATTTGCTGCTAGGTGACGAGGGAAGGTAGTAGTCGGCGACAGTGCGACGAACGTCCCTCCGCCCACCCGCGCGGTGACTAGCCCCTCGGCAACCAATTCGTCGTACCCCGCGACTACGGTCTTGCGGTTAACGCCGAGCAATTGTGAAAATTCGCGCGAGCTGGGCAATGCGTCACCGGGCTTCAGTCGTCCAGCCTGAATGCATTCCACGATGGCGCCCGCTAGCTGCAACGACAGCGGCTGCTTTCGAGCGGGGCTCAGTTTGATTGAAAGTTCCCAACGGCGCATCCCAAGATTCTACTCCATCTCCTGTGCGAACCGGCCCAGCAGCCGTCGCAAAAGTGGACCTTCCATTGCGTCCCGCACCCCATCAGCCTGTAAAAAAGTGGAACCCCAAATGTTCGAAATGAGTGAAGTCCCATGCGAGCGAAGTTCTATCCAGCGACCCTGAAGGACGAAGCTGTGCGGCTCGTCATAGAAAAACGACTGACCGCCTCAGAAGCTGCACTACGGCTCAACATTCGCGCAGAAGCGGTTCAAGTGTGGGTGCGGCGATATCGAAACAGGAGATTGGGCTTGACAGAAAGAGTCGGTCGTTTGAAAGCAGAATTGCATCAAGCGAGGACTGAGTATGAAGCCTTGGCTCTATTGAGCGGCCGTCTGGTCGACTGATCGGGATGAATACTGCGATCCACATTAATTGAATCTTTTGCAGAATCATAGCCATTGGGACGGTAACGTGTAAGTAGATAGCTATTTAATGATGCACGCGTAGGGATATCTGCGTTGCACCTTTGGATCATTTTCGCGGAACACCGTACGTTGAAGTGCTTTGTGCAGCAACGGGCGGACTGAATTGCGTTTATGCCAGTTTATTCGCTGCATTTCGGATGTGGCACTAGCGATGAGTACGGAGCATTTCGATGTTGACTGCGACTTCCGCCTTTAGACCTGAGCCTACTCGGCACTTTCACGCGGAAGATCAGCCCGCAGCGTGTCCTGAGAGTGGCGAAAGAAGATCAGCAGCATTCCCTTCTCAACCTTCTGAGGTCGGCCGCCGTAATCAAGCAGGAGTCTTGTCGACTGCCGCCCGTGAGCAAGTGGTCACCGGCGCCACGAACGGGCTATCTGCTCGGATGCAGATGCTGATCCGCAGCGAAGGCAGCATGGCCTCGATCGCCCGGCGCTGTGGCTTCTCCGAGGGCGCGGTGCGCAGCTGGCGCGATGGGAACAGCGATATTTCGCGTGAACGTTGCG
>JBDTZK010000119.1:0-6312 GCA_040005195.1 Pseudoxanthomonas sp. | reverse complement strand
TGCACAACCCAGGCGGATTGCGGTGCGGTCCTCAGGCGGCGGTGGATGGGGGCTCATTCGATTCATCCGGGGTCGGGGGGACCCTGCAGGTGGACAGGGTAAACTGCGACGCTGGTGACTTGCGAGAAGCGCATGACTGTCGTGCAACCGGTTTTGTTGTCGGGTGGTTCGGGTACGCGGCTATGGCCGTTGTCGCGCGAGGCGTATCCCAAGCAGTTTCTGCCCCTGGTCGGTGACGACACCATGGTGCAGGAAACCTGGCGTCGGGTGGCTCCCTTGGCCAGTGCAGCACCCATCGTGGTCGCGAATGAAGAGCATCGTTTCCTCGTCGCAGAACAATTACGGCAGATCGGTGCACCGGTCCCGGCCATCATTCTTGAACCCGTCGGTCGCAATACGGCGCCTGCCATTGCGGCGGCGGCACTGCAGGCGATGGCGAACGGTGGCGACCCGTTGTTGCTGGTGCTGCCCTCGGATCATGTCGTCCGGGATGCGGATGCTTTTCGCGCTGCCGTGCGTGAGGCGAGTGAGGCGGCTGCGGCTGGCGCACTGGTGACTTTCGGAATACTGCCGGATGCACCGGAGACCGGTTTCGGCTACATCCAGTCGGCACCCGGCGCCGGACTCCAGCACGTCATGCGCTTCGTGGAGAAACCCGATGCCGCCACCGCGAAGTCCTATCTGGATGCAGGTGGCTACTACTGGAACAGCGGCATGTTCCTGTTCCTGGCCAGTCGCTATCTTGAGGAACTGGGCAAGTTCCAGCCGGACATGTTGGCGGCGGTAAAGCAGGCCTTCGACGGCGCGCAGCGAGACGGTGATTTCATTCGCCTGGACCGGGGAGCTTTTATTGCCAGCCCCGCTGATTCGATCGATTACGCGGTGATGGAGAAGACCAGCCAGGCCATGGTGTTGCCGGTCGACATCGGCTGGAGCGATGTTGGCAGCTGGTCTGCGCTTTGGGAGGTGTCGGAAAAAGACGCGAATGGCAATGCGCACCATGGCGATGTGATCGCGGTGGACACGCGCAACAGCTACGCCTACGCGCGGCGCCTGGTCGCCCTGGTGGGCTTGGACGATATCGTGGTGGTGGAAACCGATGATGCGGTGCTGGTCGCGCACAAGGATCGCGTGCAGGAAGTCAAACAGGTCGTCGCACAGCTGAAGGATTCGCAACGTAGCCAGGCAATCCTGCACCGCAAAGTCTATCGTCCGTGGGGCGCTTATGA
This sequence comes from Pseudoxanthomonas sp., assembly GCA_040005195.1. GTDB lineage: Bacteria > Pseudomonadota > Gammaproteobacteria > Xanthomonadales > Xanthomonadaceae > Pseudoxanthomonas_A. The sequence continues at coordinate 5,083 of JBDTZK010000119.1, read as the reverse complement.
TTCCATCGACACCGGCGAACGTTTCCAGGTCAAGCGCATCACGGTCAAGCCCGGTGGCGTGCTGAGCCTACAGATGCACCATCACCGTGCCGAACACTGGATCGTGGTCAGCGGCACCGCCAAGGTAACCCGTGGGGAAGAAACCCTGCTGCTTTCGGAAAACCAGAGCACATACATTCCGCTGGGCGTGACCCACCGCCTGGAAAACCCCGGCATGGTGCCACTGGAACTCATCGAAGTGCAGTCAGGCAGCTACCTCGGCGAAGACGACATCGTGCGCTTCGAGGATGTGTACGGGCGCAAGAATTGAGTACTGTTGTGTCCGGTTACCACCTTGACGATCTGTGGATTGATCTTGCGCGGCAGCGGGTTGAACGAGGGGGAGTGGCGCTCAACGTTGCCGGATTGAGTTTCCAGTTGTTGCGTTACTTTCTGGAGCAGGGCGATCGCGTTATCGGTTTCGACGAGCTGATCGGTCAAGTCTGGGCGCCAGCCGTCGTCAATGAGGAAACCGTCACCCAGCGCGTCAAACTGTTGCGCCAGGCATTGGGCGACGACGGTCGCAACCCACGTTATCTGCGTTCCGTGCGCGGGCGTGGTTATCAGTTGAGCTCAGTACCGAAGGCCTCTGTTGATGCCGAAGCCTCTACTATCGTGGCTTTTGAAGTGGCTGAAGTGGCTGGAACCAAGGCGACAGCAGCGACAGTTTCCACTCCAATTCGCAAGCGTTGGATCGTTTGGGTGCTCGTGTTGTTGTCCTTGATCACGGTAGTGCTTTGGTGGCGTGGACGCGATGCCACTTACACCGGCGCTGACAGTGTGGCCAGTGATGCCAGTGCGCTTCGCAAGCCAATACAGACCTTGGTCGAACGCGCCGCCTATTACGCCAGCATCGGTCAGCGTGACAACAACGAGCGTGCCATCGCGCTGTACCAGCAAGCCTTGGCCGAGAAACCGAACGATGCATCGGTGTTGCTGGGACTGAGCCGTGCTTACAGCGCCCGTGTATGCCTTTACAATTTTTCGCCAGACTGGGCAGCCAAGGCGCAGGTGCTGGCTGAGCAGGCTATCGCCCAGCGTGCGAATGACGCGGCCGCCTATGCCGCCCTGGGTTACGCGCAGGATTGCCGCGGCAGGGTGGACGAAGCACTTGCAGGCTACGAACGCGCCTTGGAACTCGACCCTGCCCTGGATGCTAACCGTGCGTCGGCAGCCTATCTTTATGACCGCAAAGGTCGCCTGGCCGACGCATTGATCGCCAATACCTCGTTGCGCGGCGATCCTGCTCGTGTACGTTTTCTCGAACTACAGATCGCAGGCAATCTTGATCTGCTGGGTTACCCGCAGGCCGCAGAGGCCCGCTATCGACGCAGCTTTACGCTGTATCCGGACAATGTGTATTCCAACATCGCCTGGCCGCGCTTCCTGTTCCGCCAAGGGCGCTTGAGCGAAGCGCAGGACGCCTTGAACCAGGCGATGGCACGTGGAACCGAACATGCAGACCTGCATATTCTTGCTGCCGAGCTGGCGCTGATACGTGGTGATGGGCAAGCCGCCACCCGGGCCTTGCGCAAAGCCGTGGCGCTGAGGCCGCAGGCCAGCCTGCCTGCAACGCTTGCGGGTTTGTACGCAGGCAAGACAGATCCCGGCTGGGCACGGCGGCGCGCACAGGAACTGATGGGGTACCTTGAGCAGGAACAAGGCAATCCCTCCGACTGGTTGGAGATCGTGCAATTGCAAATGGCGGCAGGGGATCGACCTGCCGCCCTGGCTGCGCTGGACAAGGCTGTGGCCTTGGGCTACAGCGATATCGCCACGCTGCGCGTCTCGCCGCTGTTCCGTCAATTGGCCGACGATCCCGCATTCGCCCAGGCCATCGACAGGATCGCCGCCCGGATCAATGAAGAGCGCCGGAAAGTTCCTCCGGCGCTGCTGGACAAACTTACGGCATCGCCTTGAGCAGGTAGTCACCAAATATCTTTTGCGATTGCTCATGCGCGCCGCGCTGGTTGTAGGAAGTGCGGGTAATCACCGCCACCAGATTTTTTTCCGGCACGATGAAAACATAGTTGCCGCCATTGCCTGACATGGCCCATGCTGCTTGGTCTTTACCTTGGTAGGGAAAACGGAAGCGCCAGAACTGGTAGCCATAATCCGCGTCTTCGCGTGCCTGCGCATGGATGGTCAACGCTTGGTCCACCCAGTGTGCAGGCAATACCTGGCGGCCCTTCCAGCGCCCGCCATCCACCATCAATTGGCCCAATTTCAACAAGTCACGGCTGCGGTAGCGGGTGCCGCCACCGCCCATGCCTACGCCTAGCGGTGATTGATTCCACTTCGATTTGGTTATGCCGAGCGGTCGTTCCAGTACTTCGCCAGCGAAATCTGAAAGCTTGCGGCCGCTGGCCTCTTCCACCGCCGCACCCAGCAGGTAGCTGCCTGCGGTGCAATAGGAAAATGCACGCCCATGCGGGCTGTCCTGCGGCCATGTCATCCACGGCGCGAAGCCCTTGATCGGCAGGTCCAGCACAAACTGGGTCCAATCCTCGCTGACGTACATGCGCTCTTCATTGCCGCTGGAGAACTGGTTTTCGTCATCGCATTCCAGCACCGAACTCATGGTCAACAAGTCCTCCACGGTTATCTTCTGCTTGCGCGGATCGGGGTGCTGCCAATGCGGATGGCTCTCGAACAAACCATAGGCACTGGCATCTACACCTGAGATCAAGCCGCGGTCGATGGCTGCGCCCACCAGCAGGGCGGTGATGCTCTTGGTGGCTGAACGGGTGTCGTTGAGCGTTTCACGGTCGCCGCCGTTGAAGTAGCGTTCGTAGATCAGCTTGCCATCATGGGCCACGACCACACTGGTGACACCGGGGTAAGCGCCTTTGGCGATTGCGGCTTCCAGTTCAGCAAATTCTGCGACTTTCCACTGCGTCGCACTGGCGTCGGTGACTTGCCAGCCATCGGTCAATGTTTCGGGCCGTTGGTAAGGGGGCTTGGCCTCTACTGCGCTGGCAGAAGCGGCGGCAAAGAGGGCTAGAAAAACCAGAAACACGGATGGCAGGTGCATGGCGAACTCCACGGAAAGGAGCGCGCATTAGCTGCCATGCCCATATGAAAGCCATGAAGTCACGATGAAGAATTATGAAAGCGCCCGCTGCACGGGAAGTGTTGAGCAAAAAAACCCCGCACTGCGGGGTTCTTCGGCGAATGGATCAAGTTCGCTTGCGACGGAACAGGCTGGCTATCAACAGGATCACGACGGCACCTAGCAAGGCACCCCAGAAACCTGCCGCTTGGCCGGGCGCATACCAACCCATGTATTGGCCGAACCAACTGGCCAGCATTGCGCCGCCGATGCCAAGCAGGACGGTCAGGATGATGCCCATGCCATCGTTGCCAGGTTTAAGGAAGCGGGCCAGCAGTCCGACGATGAAACCAATGAAGATGATGTAGAGCCAGCTACCGCTGCCGAGCAAACCTTCCATTGCGCGTGTCCTTCAACGTGGGATTGGGATGAGGGTAGCAGTCCCCTAAGTACGGCATTGTCAGATCAGCAGCAGCCATGTTCCCCATGCTGTTCGCCGCCAGCCACAGCCGCCACACCCGTGGTTTCGCCACGCAGGCTCGCCGCGTGATGGTCGGCAATGACTTTGGCCACGCATGAAGTCACACGCTTGCCCATCGGGATGTGCAGGAACTCGTTGGGTCCGTGGGCATTGGAGTGTGGGCCAAGAACGCCGGTGATCATGAATTGGGCGCCGGGAAACTTCTCGCCCAGCATGCCCATGAACGGGATGGTGCCGCCTTCGCCCATGTACATGGCGGGTTTGCCAAACGCCGCCTGGGAGGCGGCTTCAATCGCATCGGACAGCCACGGAGAAAGCGCCGGGGCGTTCCAGCCGCTGGATGCTTTTTCCAGCGCCAACTCCACCTGTGCGCCATACGGCGGGTCGCGTAACAGCAGTTCGCTGAGGATTTCGCCGCCGCGCTTGCCATCCAGGGTAGGCGGCAGGCGTAGCGACAGTTTCACGGCTGTGTGCGGGCGCAACACATTGCCGGCCGACTCCAGCGACGGCAGGCCATCGGCACCGGTCACCGACAGGGCAGGGCGCCAGGTGCGGTTGAGCACCAGCTCCGTCAGGTCTTCGGCCATCGGCGTCATGCTAGGCAGGAACGGGAATTTGTCGTAAACCTCATTGCCCAGGACTTCCGCCACCTTGGCTGCCTGGCCAAGGCGTTCCTGCGGAATATCGACGAACAGGTCCTCGGCCTTGATCCGGCCGGTGGATTCATCTTCCAGGCGCGACAGGAGTTCGCGCAGAATCCGGAAGCTGGAGGGCACGATGCCCGATGCATCACCGGAGTGGACGCCCTCGGACAGCACTTTCACCGAGAAATTGCCACCTGTCATGCCGCGCAAGGAAGTCGTGCACCACAACTGGTCATAGTTGCCGCAGCCCGAATCCAGGCACACCACCAGTGAGGGCTTGCCGATGCGTGCGGCCAGGTGATCGACATAAGCCGGCAGGTCGTAGCTGCCGGATTCTTCGCACGCTTCTATCAGCACCACGCAACGCGCGTGCGCAATGCCCTGGTCGTGTAGCGCCATCACTGCGGTCAGCGAACCAAAAATCGCATAACCGTCATCCGCGCCACCACGGCCAAACAGCTTGTCATCCTTGATCACCGGGATCCACGGCCCCAGGCCCTCGTCCCAGCCGGTCATTTCAGGCTGCTTGTCCAGGTGCCCGTACAGCAGGACGGTATCGGCGCCTGTCTCCGGGCCAGTGGCCGGGATGTCGATGAAGATCAGTGGCGTGCGGCCTTCCAGGCGCACCACTTCCAGTTGCATGCCTGGAATGGACTGCTGGCGTGCCCAGGATTCCATCAGTTTTACCGCCTGCTCCATATAACCGTGTGCTACCCAGTCCTTGTCGAACATGGGCGACTTGTTGGGAATGCGGATGTACTCGACCAGTTGGGGGACGATTTCGTCATCCCATTTTCCAGCGACGAAACGGTCGATCTTGGCGGTATCCATGGGCTCTCCACTGCTTTCGTAATTGGGGTCGATTCT
>JBDTZK010000118.1:0-6313 GCA_040005195.1 Pseudoxanthomonas sp. | reverse complement strand
GATGCACAAGCCCGACTGCAACGCGCCTCGACGGATGCCGGACATCGCAGCTATTGGCGCAGCAGCGGGCATGGCGAAGACCGTATCGTCATGGATTCGCCGCCGGAACTGGAGGATGTGCGCCCCTGGTTGCAGATGCGCGACTTGCTGGAAGCGGGCGGCGTTCGCGTTCCGCAGGTGCTGGCGCGTGACCTGGACGCCGGATTCCTGATGCTGGAAGACCTGGGCGGACCGACGCTGGCCCAGGTGCTGGACAACAATAATGCAGACGGCTATTTCGATGCCGCCATCAGCCAGTTGTTGAATATCCAGCTGATCACCGTCCCGGAGGGCATGGGTCAATTCGGCGAAGCACTGCTGCAGCGCGATGCAGGCTTGTTCGAGGAATGGTTCCTGGGGCGTCACCTGGGCCTGACGCTGGATTGCAACAATGCCGAACAGTTGCAACTGGTGCAACGCCGACTCATGGACAACGCTCTGGGACAGGCGCAGGTGTTGACCCATCGTGATTTCATGCCACGCAACCTGATGCCTACGCAGCCGGACTTGGCGGTACTGGATTTCCAGGATTGCGTGCGCGGCCCGATCGCATACGATGCGGTCAGTCTGTTCAAGGATGCTTTCATCAGCTGGCCACTGGCACGCGTGGATGGATGGATGGCGTCGTATCACCAACGTGCGATGCAGGCCGGGTTACCGGTGCCAACGTTGCAACGATTCCAGTGCGACGCCGACTGGATGGGCGTGCAGCGTCACCTCAAGATCCTGGGTATCTTCGCGCGCCTGCACTACCGTGATGGCAAGCCAAAGTACCTGACCGACGCGCCACGATTCATCGATTACCTGGACGAAGTGTTGCCCCGCCATCCCGAACTGCAACCGCTCGCACAATTGCTGGAACAACGCATCAAACCCGCCTTGCATGCCAGAGCATCCGTATGAAAGCGTTGATCTTCGCCGCCGGGCTGGGCGAGCGCATGCGCCCGCTGACCAATCACACACCGAAACCATTGCTGTCCGCGGGCGGCAAACCCTTGATCGTCTGGCACCTTGAAAAGCTGGCGGCGATCGGTATCAGCGAAGTAGTGGTCAACACCAGTTGGCTGGCAGATCAGTTCCCGCAGGCGCTGGGCGATGGAGAAAGATGGGGTCTGCAACTGTCCTATTCACACGAGGGCCCGGTGCCGCTGGAGACCGGGGGAGGCATGCACCACGCGCTTCCGCTGCTGGGCAACACGCCCTTCCTCGCCATCAATGGCGACATCTGGAGCGATTTCGATTTCTCCAAGCTTCCGCGCGAACCGACCGGCGACGCGCACCTGGTGATGGTGGCCAATCCCGCACACAACCCGCGTGGTGACTTCGCGCTGCAGCACGATGGCCGGTTGCTGTCGGACGGCGACAATCGCCTGACCTTCTCGGGCATCGGCGTGTATCGCCCGGAGTTGCTGGAAGCCTGGCCGGCGATCATCGGCAATGCACCAGGCGCCGACCAGTACCCACCGCGATTCAAGCTGGCGCCGCTGCTGCGCGCGGCGATGGCGGCAGCAAGCGTCAGTGGTGAACTTCACAAAGGACGCTGGACCGATGTGGGCACGCCACAACGCCTGCAGCAACTTGACCGGGAACTCATGCGGCCGGAATAAAAAAGCATGACCTTGCTATCCCAATGGCAAGGCACGGGATACTTCTGTCTGTCGCATTGGCGCTCAACAGACGTCGGCCCGGGTTGCCTTGGGTACTTGTGATGCAGCCCACGCAGGCTGCCGGCAGATAGGCCGCTAGCCTTCCAACAGACTGCGCAGGAAGGGAACGGTCACTCGTCGCTGGGCCGCAAGCGACTCGCGGTCCAGACGATCAAGCAAGGCGACCAGACTGACGAGGCTGCGGTCGGTATGCAGCAGCATCCAGTCGATGGCCGCGTCTTCCAGCACCAGCCCACGTCGCTTGGCCCGGTCGCGCATCACGGCGGCGCGTGCAGCATCATCCAGTGGCTGCAACACGATGCGCGTGTTCTGCGAAAGTCGAGAACGCAGGTCCGGCAGCACCAGCGCAAGCAAGTCGGGGACTTCGCGCGCCGTGTACAGCACGTTCAAGCCAGCGCTACGTGCCCGATTATGGAAATCGAACAAGGCGACTTCATCCGCACGGTCACCGGCGATGGCTTCCATGCCGTCCAGCGCCACCACGTCGTTGCCTTCCAGTGCATCCAGCGCATCGCCCATCCTTCCTCGCGCAGCCGCCAAGGGCAGGTAGGCCGCACGACGGCCCGCATGCTCGGCCGCTGCGCACAGCGCGAGCGCAAGGTGGGTCTTGCCCGTCCCGGCTGCGCCCGCGACATAAAGCCAGTCAGCACCGTGCGATTCCGCCAGCGACTGCAATTGGGCGACCGCGCCAAGCGGTGCGCCGATGAAAGTGTCGAAGCGTTGGTCGGGCGGATAACGCAACGCCAGCGGCAGTTGCGGGACGCTCACTTCTCGTCGGCATCCCGCGGGGCAACATCCAGGACCACGCCCTTGTCGACATGGCTGTCCAGGACAATGGTGGGGCGATCACCCGCATAGAGGTGACTCTGGGTGTAGCGCTCATGCGCGTAGCGCAGCATCACGTTGACTACCGCAGCCATCGGCAATGCCAGCAGCATGCCCAGGAAGCCGAACAGCTGCCCACCGGCCAACACCGCGAAAATCACCGCCACCGGGTGCAGGCCGATGCGGTCACCGACCAGCTTGGGGGTCAGCCAATAGCTTTCGATGACCTGGCCCACGCCGAACACCGCGAGTACACCGGCGATATGCTTCCAGTCGCCGTATTGCATCAGCGCAGCGAGTACTCCCAGCACCAAGCCGCTGGTCGGCCCCAGGTAAGGCACGAAGGTCAATAGGCCCGCGATGATGCCAATCAGAATGCCCAGATCCAGGCCCACGGCCCACAGGCCGATGCCGTACATGACACCAAGGATGATCATCACCAGGAACTGGCCACGAAGGAAACCACGCAACACATCACTGGAGGCCAGTGAAAGCCGGCTGACGGTGTCGATGTGGTCGCGCGGCACCATCGAGGCCACACGCTGGACGATCAGATCCCAATCGCGCAGGAAGAAGAAGGTGATGATGGGGATGAGCACGATGTTGGTGACCATGCCAATCAATGCGAAGCCCGAACGCGACACATACGACATGATCGTGGCCGCGACGCCACCGGCACGTTCCCAGTTGCTGCGTACCAGCTCGATGAGGTGATCCAGATCGAGCCATGTCGCGATCTGCAGCCCGGTACGCCCTTCCACCCAAGGAATAGCGACGCTGCTGAACCAGATGCGGTAGCGCGGCATCGACTCGATCAGGGTGCCTATCTGGCTTTCAATCAGCGGCACCAGGATCACCAGCACCAGCGCCAACAACAACGCCATCAGCGTGAACACCAGTATCACCGCCGTATTGCGCGAACGACCCGCCAGTTCCAGGCGATCCACCAGTGGATCGCCCAGCCAGCCCAGCAGGGCAGCGACTGCAAACGGCGTGAGAATCGGCGCCAGCAACCACAACAACCAGAACGCACCCACGCCCACCGCTACCCATTGCAGTCGACGCAGGAAGCGGGCGATCTCGAACTCGGGACTCTCGGTCATGAGGCTCACTTGAGGTGGTACACCGGCGGCTCGCCTTCACCACCTTCAAGCGGGCTGTCGGAACCCAGCATGCGCTTGAAGCCGGACAGGCCACTCAACAATTCCAGATCTACTTCCAGCAGGCTGCCATCGGCACGCACCGGGGTGATCCTGCGCACGACACTCATACCCTGCAGCGCAGACGAAAGGCGAACATAGTCGTCAGCATTGTCGATACCGGTGAAAATCACGCGGAAAGTACCCGGCGGGCCGCCACTTCCACGCTTGCCATATTTCTTCATCAGCGCCTCGGCAGCGCCGTCGGCACCAGCGGCCATGGCGCCGCGTGCGTCGGCATGCTTGCTGCTCCACTTCGACAGCACCTTGCCGTTGTCCACGAACACCCAGTCCGCCACCCAGCCGGCCTTGGCCCGGTAGAGCTTGCCCATCAACTGCATCGGCGGGCTGTATTTGCTGGAGGCACGAGCGACGGCGGCACTGTCCTGGCGCCAGATCGCACCCACCAATGCCTGTTCAGCCGCATTACCCGCAGGCAGGCCGAGCTTGTAGCCACGCTCGATGGCACGGTCCAGCAGCGGCCTGGCCGCGTTTGCCTGGCTCAGGCCAACGAGCCTCGGACCACTGCCGTCGTCAATCGCCAGCCAGACCACCGGCTTGGGTCGCGGCTGCGGCCACACTGGCAATCCCATCGCCCCCATCAACCCGTCGACCTCCGCCGGCGTGAAGCGCACCACGAGCGTGCTTCGGAAAGTAGGCGCACCGTTGGCCGAAGTGCCCTGATCCTGGCGGTAGTCGTAGCTGGCCACGTAGTTCTTGGCGTTACGCAGCTCTGCGCCCACACCCGGGCGTCCAGCCGCGCTCCGATCGCCACTCAATTTACCCAGTACAACCCCCAGCGCGCGGGAAAAAGCGCCGTTGCGCTCGGCTTCGCCCTGGCCGTTGACCTGTACTTCCGCCTCGTAAACGCCTTGCGCGCCGGCACGGTCGCCTTCGGTGCGTGCACCCGTCTGTGCCCACGCCGTGGTGGCCGGCAGGCAGAAAAGAATCGAGAGCAAAGCAAAAGCAGAAATCCGGCGCATCAGGTGGGCATCCTTGTGGCCAGCGATTGCCTGGCGAACAGGGTGAATTGTTGCCCGAATGAGCCTTTGGCGCCAATCTTCGTTGTTCAGGACGGACGATTCACCACATCTTCCCTTAAAATCGACGGCTCCCCGCCTTCACCAGTGGCTTTCACGTGACCCATCCTGCACCGCCTGCCCCCACCCCGCCGGCCACCACTCCGATGACCTACCGTGATGCGGGTGTGGATATCGACAAGGGCAATGAAGTCGTCGAACGCATCAAACCGCTGGTCAAGCGCAGTTTTCGCCCTGAAGTAATGGGTGGCCTGGGTGGATTCGGCGCGCTGTTCGACCTGTCCGGCAAGTTCCGGGAACCGGTACTGGTCTCGGGCACCGATGGCGTAGGCACCAAGCTCAAGCTGGCCCAGCAACTCGGCCGCCACGACACCATCGGCATCGATCTGGTCGGCATGTGCGTGAATGACGTACTGGTACAGGGCGCCGAGCCGCTGTTCTTCCTGGATTACTTCGCCACCGGCACGCTGGACGTGGACACCACCGTGGCGGTCGTGGGCGGGATCGCCAAGGGCTGCGAGCTCTCGGGCTGCGCGCTGATTGGCGGCGAGACGGCTGAAATGCCGGATATGTACGCCCCGGGCGAATATGACCTGGCCGGTTTCACGGTGGGTGCCGTCGAAAAATCCAAGCTGCTTGACGGTGCGAAAGTCCGCGCCGGCGATGTGTTGATTGGCCTGGCCTCAAGTGGTGCGCATTCCAATGGCTATTCGCTGATCCGCAAGATCTTCGACCGTGCCGGTCGCCCGGCCGAGCTCGACCTGGGCGGTATCCGGCTGGTCGATGCGCTGATGGAACCCACCCGCCTTTACGTGAAGCCGGTGCTGGAACTGCTGAAATCCCATGACCTGCACGCGATGGCGCACATCACCGGCGGCGGCCTGACCGAGAACATCATCCGCGTGGTGCCCGAAGGCCTGGGACTACAGATCGACGCAAATTCCTGGGCGCTTCCGCCGATGTTCGACTGGCTGCAGCGCGAAGGCGCGGTCGCCGATCACGAGATGTGGCGCACCTTCAATTGCGGCATAGGCTTTGTGCTGATCGCCGGACAAGATGAAATCGCGCTGCTGGAAAATGATCTGGACCGCTTGGGCCTGCCGAACTGGCGCATCGGTGAAGTGGTGGAAGCGACGGGTGCGGAACGCGTGCGGATCGGCTGATTCCGCATGCAGGCTGGAAAGAGACAAGCCGGAAAGCGCATCGCCCTGGCAATCACGTTGGTGGTATTTGCGGCGAGCTGGATCGCGCCGCTCTGGCCGGCCGAACAGGCGATGCACAGCAGCCTGACCGTGGTCGCGCTGGTCTGGCTGTGGTGGCATGACCGCCGCTGGTCCCCGCCAACCTGGCAGTTCGCATTGATCTGCGTCTTCCTGTGCGTGCACTGCGTTGCGGCGCGATGGCTGTATTCCAATCTGCCGTATGACCAGTGGATCCAAGCGATCAGCGGATGGTCGCCGCAGCAGGCCTTCGGCTGGCAACGCAACCACACCGATCGCCTGATCCATCTGCTTTACGGGGTGTGTTTCGCGCCGGCCGTCGC
>JBDTZK010000117.1:0-6335 GCA_040005195.1 Pseudoxanthomonas sp. | reverse complement strand
GCCAGCAGCAACCGTTCCAGCGAGACCCATGCATCGCCTTCGGCGCGCCCCTTGGCGATGCGGTCAATGCGCGAGGCTTCGGCGACGAAACGATCCCAGCGTGCCGGATTGGGGTGACGTTGCAGCGCGCGCTTGAACGGCGCCTGCCGGGCTTCCCAAATACCTTGCGATTTCATTTCCGATGCCAGATTGGCACCACGCGCTTGCGCACAGGCCAAAGCAGCAGTGCGCAGCAATTCCTTGACCACCATGGGCATCAGCCCGGCAACCACATCGCCTTCGGCACGCAGCCCGGCCAGCATGCGTGAAGCCTGTGGCCCCTGCCCTGCCAGCACCGCGTCGGTCAGTCGGAACACGTCGTAACGCGCCGCATCTGCAACCAGCGATTGCATTGTTTCTGCATCCAGGGTGCGGTCGTCAGCCAGCAGGACGAGTTTGTCGATTTCCTGCGCAGCCGCCAGCAGATTGCCTTCGACACGCTCTACCAGGATTTGCACTGCCGCACGCTCGGCCTGCAACCCTTTTGCGCGCAGGCGGCTTTCCACCCAGCCTGCAAGCTCATGCGGCTTGATCGCCCAGGCCACCGAGACGACACCGGCCTTGGCCACTGCATCCGCCCATTTACCGTGATGCGCCTTGCTCCATTCGCCTGCGGTGATCAGCAAAATCACGTCGGGTGGTGGATTCGCGCAGAAAGAGAGAATGGCTTCGGCGCCGTCCTTGCCTGGCTTGCCGGTCGGCAGGCGTACTTCCACCAATCGCCGCGCACTGAACAGGCTGGGCGCATTGAAGGTCGCTTCCAGCATGCCCCAATCGAAGTCACGGCCGTCGGCATCGAAGATTTCGCGTTCACCAATGCCCTGCGCGCGCGCCTGGCGTCTTACAGCATCGGCGGCTTCAAGCACACGCAGCATTTCCGGACCCGCGATCAGATACACCGGATGCAGCGGTGCGTCATCCGGCAAGGCAACCAACCGTTCGGGGGCAAGTTCCATCTAGGGCGCGGGTTTCTCGCCCTGTGCACCACCACCCTGGATCACACCGTCTACGCGGCGAAGGATCGAAGCGGCCATTTCACGACGCAATTCATCGGCGAGTATTTCGCGCTCGGTGGTCGTACCGGTGACGTTTTCGGGCGGAGACACGTAATCGCGCGACAGCTCCACCACTTGCTGCGGCACCAGCTCGGTGCCATCGGCACGCCGGAATACGAACACCGCCGCGTAGCGCAGGCTGAACTCCTGCGCACGTCCACGGTCGTCCATTGCAATGGGCAGGTCGCCCCAGCGCTCGGAGAGGATGTCAAGACTGGCCACATCGGTGGCATCGGCTTGCGCGGCTATCGCACCTGCCTGTTGCAAACCCTTGGCAACCGCTTCGGCCAGCGGACTGTATTGCGTGGTGGAGGTGACTTTCACTGGACCCAGATCGGCAGGCAGCGCGATCTTGTTGCGCAGATGGAAGCCGCAGGCCGAGAGAACGACGCCGATCAGGCAAGCCGCCAACAGGCGGACGACAGAAAATGCAGGGGGACTGGTCATGGGCGAAGTCTGGACGAGGCCGGCATGGCCGGCAATAGGCAACCCGGATGGCAGGTGAACATCACCGGCCGGCCCACCCGCAGGCAGGCGTGCTCAGGGCCTGGGCGCATCATGCCACCACGATGTTGACGATCTTGCCCGGCACGATGATCACCTTGCGCACTTCCAGCCCTTCCATGAACTTGGCCGTATTGGGCTCTGCACGTGCAAGCGCCTCGACCTGGTCGCGCGGCAAATCAGCAGCCACCTCGATGGTGCCGCGCAGCTTGCCGTTGACCTGGATCGCCAACGTGACCTGATCGCGGACCATCGCAGAGACATCGGCTTCCGGGAACGACAGGTCTTCCAGCAGCGTTTCTTCGTGGCCCAGGCATTGCCACAACGCATGACAGGTATGCGGGGTGATGGGATTGAGCAGCAACACGGCCGCTTCCAGTGCTTCCTGCCGGATGGCATGGCCGTTGTCGGTCGCATCGTCGAACTTGTTCAGCGCATTCGACAACTCCATCACTGAGGCGATGGCCGTATTGAAACTCTGGCGACGGCCGTAGTCGCCGGCGACCTTGTCGATGGTCTCATGCGTCTTGCGGCGCAGTGCTTTCTGCTCCGGCGTCAGCGAAAGCAGGACAGGCGCGACAGTGGTGATGCCTGATGCAGCATGCTTCTGTACTTGCGTCCAAAGCCGCCGCAGGAAACGCGACATGCCTTCGACGCCGGCTTCGTTCCATTCCAGGGACTGTTCCGGCGGAGCGGCAAACATCGAGAACAGGCGCACCGTATCGGCACCGTATTTATCGACCATGGCCTGCGGGTCCACGCCGTTGTTCTTGGACTTCGACATTTTCTCGCTGCCGCCGATCGACACCGGCTGGCCATCGGCAAACAGGTTGGCGCCTGTAATACGGCCTCGCTCGTCGCGCTGCACTTCGACATCGGCAGGATTGATCCATTCCTTGTTGCCGGTTGCCGATTCACGGTAGTAGGTATCGGCAATGACCATGCCCTGGCACAACAGGTTGGCCGCAGGTTCGTCGCTGTCCACCAGTCGCGCGTCACGCAGGAGCTTGTGGTAGAAACGGAAATACATCAGATGCAGGATCGCGTGTTCGATACCGCCGATGTACTGGTCCACCGGCAGCCAGTAATTGCCACGCTTGTCGACCATGTCCTTCGCGTCGGGTGACTGCCCACCTATCGATGTATAGCGCGCGTAGTACCAGCTCGATTCCATGAAGGTATCGAAGGTGTCGGTTTCGCGCTCAGCCGCGCCGCCGCATTCCGGACAGCTGGTCTTGCGCCATTCGGGATCGGACTTGATCGGCGACTTCACGCCATCCAGGGTCACGTTCTCCGGCAGCACCACCGGCAACTGCGATTCGGGCACGGGCACCGCACCGCATTTTTCGCAATAGATGACGGGAATCGGACAGCCCCAGTAGCGCTGGCGCGAAACACCCCAGTCGCGCAATCGATAGTTGACCCGACGCTGACCCTGGCCCTTGCGTTCAAAACGTTCGGCCAATGCCTCGAAAGCACCGCGGAAATCCAGCCCATCGAACTCGCCCGAGTTGACCAGTTCCAGGTCGGCACGGGTCTTGTCGCCGTACCAGTCATGCCAGGTGTCGAAATCGTACACCGCTTCAGTTTCGTTTTTAGGCGACTTCAGCGCGATCACCTGCTGGATCGGCAACCCGTATTTGTGGGCGAATTCAAAATCGCGTTCGTCATGCCCCGGCACTGCCATGACGGCACCGGTGCCATAACCCATCAGCACGAAGTTGGCGACCCACACTGGCACCTTGTCGCCAGTGACCGGATGCACCGCGCGCAGGCCGGTGTCCATGCCGCGTTTTTCCTGGGTTTCCAGCTCTGCTTCGGACACGCCACCGTGCTTGAGATCTTCCAGGAACGCCGCCAGCTGCGGATTGCTGGCGGCCGCCTTCAGCGCCAGCGCATGTTCGCCGGCGATGGAAATGAAAGTCACGCCCATCAGTGTGTCCGGACGCGTGGTGAACACGTTGATGGCATCAGCCTTCAACGAGCCATGGCTTTCGACCGCGAACTTGATTTCCAGGCCTTCGGAACGGCCGATCCAGTTGCGCTGCATGGTCTTGACCGAATCCGGCCAGCCCGGCAACGAATCCAGGCCATCCAGCAGCTCCTGCGCGTAATCGGTGATGCGCAGGAACCATTGCGGGATCTCGCGCTTCTCCACCACTGCACCGGAACGCCAGCCGCGGCCGTCGATGACCTGCTCGTTGGCCAGCACTGTCTGGTCCACCGGATCCCAATTCACCACCGAGTTCTTGCGGTAGGCAATGCCCTTGCGCAACAAGCGCGTGAACATGCGCTGCTCATGCACGTAGTAGTCGGGCTTGCAGGTGGCCAGTTCACGTGACCAGTCATAGGCGAAACCGAACTGCTTCAGCTGCGCGCGCATGTGGTCGATATTGGCGTAGGTCCACTTCGCCGGTGCGGTGTTGTGTTTGACGGCCGCGTTCTCGGCCGGCAAGCCGAACGCATCCCAACCCATCGGCTGCAACACGTTCTTGCCGTTCATGCGCTGGTAGCGGCTGATCACATCGCCCAGTACATAGTTGCGCACGTGACCCATGTGCATCGATCCACTGGGATACATGAACATCGACAGGCAGTAGAACTTGGGCTTGTCGGAGGTTTCGTTGACCTCGAAGGCGCGGTTCCGGTCCCAGAACGACTTGGCGGCGGTTTCAACGGACTTCGGGTCATGGACGACGGGTTCGGCGGCAACTGACATGCGTAGGCAGACTTCGGTGCTGAAAACAAGCTGCGCAGCGTACCGCAGTGCACCAAGCACCGCCATGCCGATGGCTATGATGGCGGACCTGTCCCGGAGCCCGCCATGCGCCTGAAAGCCCCCTTCCCGCTCATT
Organism: Pseudoxanthomonas sp.; assembly: GCA_040005195.1. GTDB lineage: Bacteria > Pseudomonadota > Gammaproteobacteria > Xanthomonadales > Xanthomonadaceae > Pseudoxanthomonas_A. Next base: position 1,883 of record JBDTZK010000117.1, on the reverse strand, counting down.
CTGATCGCCTTGACCAGCCAGGCCGTGGGCGCTGCCGAACCCGGCACACCCGACCTGGCTGCCACTTCTGGCACGACACAGGCGCTTCATTGCGAGCGCCTGTTCGATGCCCGCACCGGCAAAATGATGGGCGAACACACCGTCGTGGTTCGCGACGGCAAGATCGATTCGGTTATCCCGGGTCGGGCCAAGCTGGCCGCCGGCACGGTGTCGATCATGCTTGCAGGTCGCACCTGCATGCCGGGCTGGACCGACCTGCATGTGCACCTGGGTTCGCAGTCGAGTCCGCAGAGCTATTCGGAAGGCTTCCGACTGGATCCCACCGACTATGCCTTCCGCTCGGTCGGCTATGCCGACAAGACCCTGATGGCGGGTTTCACCAGCGTCCGCGACCTGGGCGGCGACGTCAGCCCGCACCTGCGCGACGCAGTGAACCAGGGCCTGGTGAAGGGCCCGCGCATCTTCGCTGCCGGCAAGTCCATCGCCACGACCGGTGGCCACGCCGACCCCAGCAATGGGCTCAACAGTGAACTCGAACACCTGCTGGGCCCGCCCGGCCCCACCGAAGGCGTGATCAATTCCATCGACGATGCCCGCCAGGCCGTACGCCAGCGCTACAAGGAAGGCAGCGACGTGATCAAGATCACCGCCACCGGCGGTGTGCTCAGCTATGCAAAGTCGGGCGACGCCCCGCAGTTCACGGTGGAGGAAGTGAAAGCCATCGTCGACACCGCCAAGGACTACGGCTACAAGGTCGCTGCGCATGCGCATGGCGCTGAGGGCATGAAGCGCGCGGTACTGGGCGGCGTGACCAGCATCGAACACGGCACCGAAATGACCGAGGAAGTCATGTCGCTGATGAAGCAGAAAGGCACCTGGTACGTACCAACCGTATATGCCGGCCGCTTCGTCGCCGACAAGGCCAGGATTGACGGGTACTTCCCCGCCATCGTGCGACCCAAGGCGATACGCATCGGTTCGCAGATCCAGGCAACCGCCGGCCGCGCTTACAAGAGCGGCGTCAAGATCGCCTTCGGTACCGACATGGGCGTGGGTCCACACGGCGACAACGCGCGTGAGTTCCTCTACCTGGTCGAAGCAGGCATTCCCGCTTCCTACGCACTGCAGGCGGCCACCGTGCACGCCGCCACCGTGCTGGGCGTGGACGACCAGGGCGTGATTGAAACCGGAAAGCGCGCCGACATCATCGCCATGCCAGGCGATCCGGTCGCGGATATCAACAACGTCATGAAGGTGGACTTTGTGATGAAGGACGGCGTGATCTACCGCCAGCCCTGAGTATCCACCGCTACGCCATTCCCGTGCGTAGTCAGTCAGCGCGTTGCAACGGGAAACCGGTTTTCCCTGCCGCCGCCATCCACACGAACCACAGGCCGAACGCGATCCGTTGCGCGAGGCCGGCGGGCATGAAGTCGGTGAACACGAAACCAGCCAGCAAGACCCCAGCCGCAGCGAACAACGATAACCAGGCCAAACGTGCCTCCGCAGGCTGTGTCAGCAAGCTTGCGCCGAGCAAAACCGCACCAGGCACGAACGCCACCGTCCACAGCATCCATGCAGTGCCATGCCATCGGCTGGCATCGCTTTCAAGATCGTTGGGATCCAGCGGCAGCAGACCCATGGCGATGAACGCAAGTGCAGAGAGAAGCACGAGTTGCGCACCTATACGCAGGGCCCAGCCTGCGCTCCGGGGCAATATGCGACGCAGGCGTATGGCCACGACAGCGGCCAATGCACCCGGCACCACGAAGGCCAGCAGGTTGAAGGGCAACGCATGGGGAAACCCTTTCGCGCCGAGCAGCGCCACCGGGAACCGCACCTGCGAGTAACCCTCCAGCGCCACGCCGAAACCGCAGAGCGCG
>JBDTZK010000116.1:0-6366 GCA_040005195.1 Pseudoxanthomonas sp. | reverse complement strand
GAGCTTGCCGATGGGCAGGCGTCCATACAGAGCCACCAATGATTCATCCCAGCGCGCGTCGATTGCCTGTTCCAGGCTGCGCGCGGCCGCATCGTCCCAGCGCAGTCCAGCGGCACGTTCGGCATACGCGGCGACAATGCCCGCATCCGCACGCAGCGGTTTGGGCAGCGTTTCCCAGCGCTCGGCAAGCACATTGGCATCGGCCGCTTCGCGCATGGCCTGCGCGGCCAGTTGTGATTCGAGTAGCGAATAGCCCGGCAGCGAAAGCACCTGCTGCTGCTTGAGTGGGCCCAGCATTCCATAGGCTTCGCCGGCGCGATCCAGGTTGGCCAGCGCCTTCGTGCGCAGGGCAAGCCCGCGTGGCGGTAGCGGTTGCGCGGCAGGTGCGTCGAGCGCCGCCAGCGCTTCAGCGGGCTGCTGACGGGACAGCGCGCGATCCGCGATCGCCAGCGCATGGGTCGTTGCATTGCGTTCGGCCAGCGCGGACAGATGCGCCTGCACGCCCACTTCGTCGCCGCGCGCGTCGGCTGCGCGTACTGCTGCCGTGCGGGCGATGGTGCCTACTTCGTCATCCTCTGCGGCCAGTTGCAGCAGTTTTTCCGCACGCTGCCAGTAACCGCCATGCAGTGCTTCCAGGCCTTCGGTCAGGCGTGCGCGCGCCTGCTTGCGGCGATAACGGCCCCACGCGCGGAACGGCAGGGTGAGCAGCTTCCACAGAAGCCACAGCAACAAGGCGCATGCTGATACTGCGAGCAAGGCACGGGGCAGAGTGGTGTAGTACTCATATTCGCCAGCGCGTACCAGCACGTCGCCGAAGTCATGCGCCGCGCCATCCCGGGCCAACCACTGCGCACCCAGCACGCCGGTCAGGATCAACAGCAGCAGCACGATCACGTTGCGGAACACTTTCATCGTTCGACCTCGGGACGGGGTGCGGGAAGAGCAGCGGCAGCAGGCGTGGATGGCGGCAGCGGTCCCGGTGCGGGCAACGCAATGCGCGCATTTCTCGCCAGACGCATTTGTTGCAGGGTAGACCCCAGTGCCGGCAATACAGGTTGCAGCGTTGCGCCTCGCAAGGCGTGCAGGTCCTTGCGACGTTGCCTGAGTGCAGGCGAATCCGGCCACAACTTCGGCAGCCATGTGTCAACGTGGGACAGTGCAGCGCGGAAGGCCGCAGTGTCGTCGCGTTCGAGTGCCGCACGCGCCAGCGCCATTTCTATCTGCAGCGCGGCCTGCCCGGCCATGCGTTGGGTCGGTGCAATCAGGGTGTGGTGCTGTGCAGGCCTGACGTCCACCAAGGGTGAAAGCATGCGCTGCCAGGCCGGCTGGTCCGCTGCTTCGGCTTGGGGCGACTGCGAGGGAAGTTTTTCCAATGCTGCGCCGAAACTTTCCAGCTGCAGCGACACCGCGGCGTGTGGACCGGCACCCAGCGCGTCGAGAGCGATGCGTTCCTCGGCGAGGGTCTGTCGCAGGTTGAGCAGGCGCGGGTCGTCGATGCCCTGCAAGGCACCTTCCGCCAAGGCGTAAGCACGGCGCGCGCCCTCCAGATCGTCGGCAATGCTCAGGCGTTGCTGGCCCTGGCTCAGCAGTAATTCCACTTCATCCAGACGCAAGGCCTGCGCACCATGGCGGCTTGGGTCTGCGAGCCGGGAAACGCTTTCTTCCAGCAGCGCGCCGCGCTGGCTCAGCCCCAGCACCTCATCGCGCAAGACGCGATTGGTGGCGGCGGCATCCTGGATACGTTGCGTCTGCGCGCGTTGATCACGGCGCAGGGTGTCAATGCGTTGCTCCAGCGCGGCGACACGCTGCTCGGCGGCGACCGCGTCGGCCTGGGACAGAGATTCACGCGCCTGCCACATCACCCAGCCGCGCCAGGCCAGCAATCCCAGCAGCAACAACACGACCAGAAAAACGATCAGCCGGTGGCGACCGCGTGGGGAAGTAGAGCGAATTGTTTCTTCTGTCACACCAGCGTCCTTGTCCGAATCATTCACTTGCAATGCGAATGCTAACGGAAGCGGCGTGCGACAGCGGCAATCAATTGCGCAGGCAGTGGCCCTTCGGCCCGCAAGGTGTCGCTGAAGCCTTCGCGTTGCGCCATTTCCTGCAGGCGGACGCTGGCAGCGACCACCGGCAGCCGACGGAGCATCGACAATATCCCGGTCGGTGCCGAGGCCAGCACTTGCCGAAAAGCGCCTTCGCTGCTGAGCAACACAGCCGCCGGTGCTTCCATTTCGGCGAGTTTGTGCAGGGAGGTGCGTGAAAGCTGAATCGCTTCGCGTTCATATACATCGGCACGCAGCAGCTGGGCGCCACGTTGGGTCAAGGTTTCCGACAACACCCCGCGTCCGTCAGGCGCCGTCACCAGTCCAATACGATCGCCGTCAATCTGTTGCAACGTCGCCAGCGCCAACAGTCCTTCACTGTCCATGCGCGCGGGCGAAATCACACGGTCGATGCGCATTCGATGCAGCGCGCGCGCCGTGCCGCTACCGACGGCGATCCATTCCTGATCGGTAGTGGGTGCCAAAGTCAGCAACGCGGCCGCGGCTTTTACTGCCGCCGGGCTGGTGAACAACACCCGCGATGCGGTCAATGCCAGGCGCAAGGCCTCCCGCGCCTGGTCATCGGATCGTTGCCTGATGCGCCATGGTGATAGCGCAATCAGGCCGGCACCCTGCGCGGCGGCGGCACGGCGCAGGGCCTGGTGTCCGCCCTGGGGGCGCAATGAGATGACGTACCATCCGGGCGGTTCAGCGAAAGCCATAGGGAGATCATCTCAGATGCAAGCCGCCTCAATCAAAGCCACGTCAGTCCAGGCCGCGCTCGAGGTCTTGCGCGCCCATACGCGCGACATCCGGCCCTTGGCTGCCATGCACGCGCAAGTGCTGGACTACGATGGCGCGCAGCTGAGGCTGACCGCGCCGCTGGCGCTGAACGTGAACGACAAGGGCAGCGCCTTTGGTGGCAGCATGACCTCGCTGATGACTTACGCCGGCTGGGGTCTGGTGATCCTGCAGTTGCAGCAGGCGTCGATGGCGGCCGACGTGTTCGTTGCCGACAGCAGCGTGCGTTACCTCAAACCGCTTTACGGGGATCTTCTGGCCGAAGCCACGCTGGCACCGGACCAGTCCTGGCCAAGCTTCCTGCAGACGCTCGCCCAGCGTGGGCGCAGTCGTATCCAGCTGCACGCGCGCATCGTCCTGCCCGATGGCCAGGTCATGGCCGATCTGGCCGGGCGTTATGTCGCCATCGCGAAAGGTTAGGATGCGGGCCAAGGCTAAAGGCAGGGTCCGGTATGCGCAGAGGTTTGAAGCTGGTGGCGGTGTTGATGCTGGTGGTGCTGGTCGTGGCGCCGGCCAGCGCGCTGGGCAAGCGCAAGAAGGGCAGCCAGCTCGAGGCCATGCAGTTGGCCTACGCCACGGCGATCCGCTGGGGCGAGTTCGAAGAAGCGTGGCAATTGGTCGATCCGGCCTATCGTGATGCGCACCCGATGAGCGAGATGGCCTTCGAGCGCTACCAGCAGGTGCAGATTTCCGGCTACACCGATCGCAACAATTCAGTGGCTGCCAATGGCAATGTGGTCAGGAGCGTCGAGCTTCGCATCATCAACAAGCACACCATGGCCGAGCGCAGCGAACGCTACCGCGAAGAGTGGCGCTGGGACGAAACGTCCAAGCGATGGTGGCTGGTGGTGGGACTGCCGGACCTGTGGAGCGGTGAGTAAAGGCCGGGTAAGCCGGTGTCGGTAGCCGTTCCTTAGTTCCAGGAAAGGATCCGGAAAGCCCCGAGATCTGTCGATCAGGAGCCACCTTTCCCCGCTTGTGCGACAATCGCGGCCCGTTTCGCAGCCGCCCATACCGTGAACTTCGAACAATTGCAGGCGTTTGCCACCTCCTCACCCATGCTCTCGCTGGCCCTGGTCGGTTTGACCCTGGCCATCATCGTCACCGAGATCGCCCGTTTGTTCCGCGGCTACAAGGCGTTGCGTCCGGCCGAGTTGACCCCGCTTATCAACCAGGAAAACGCGCTGGTGGTGGACCTGTCGGCCAGTGGTGATTTCGAGAAAGGCCATATCGCCGGTAGTCGCAACATCGCTCCCAGCCAGTTCGATCCGGAGAACAAGGTGCTGACGGTGGCCCGGCAACTGCCGGTGGTGATGGAGTGCCGTACCGGCACCGCGTCCGCCGCGGCCGCCAAACGCCTGAAGAAAGCCGGCTTCGAAAAAGTGTACTGGCTGGACGGTGGCATAGGCGCCTGGCAACAGGCCGACCTGCCGCTGGTCAAGGGCCGCTGAAGCTGCAGGAGCGGATTCCGCCCTTGAACCGGGACAGGCGCGTCGCCATCCCGTGTGATAATTGACCTCTTTTCCCATATAGATCCACGGAGTACGTAGATGTCCGACGAAACCACCAACGGCGCCATCGCGCCTGCCGAAGCCAACGCCCCCGCCTTCACCGTGGAAAAGATCTACGTCAAGGACGTGTCTTTTGAAGTGCCCGGCGCACCGGCGATCTACAGCGAGAGTGTGCAGCCCGAGCTTCAGCTCAACCTCAACCAGCGCGTGCAGCGTCTGAACGAGAACGCCTTTGAAGTCGTGCTGGCCGTCACCCTGACCTGCAAGGCCGGCGACAAGACCGCCTACGTGGCCGAAGTGCAGCAGGCCGGCGTGTTCGGCCTGGTCGGTTTGGAACCGCAGGCAGTCGATGGCCTGCTCGGCACCCAGTGCCCGAACATCCTGTTCCCGTACATCCGCCAGTTGCTCAGCGACCTGATCCAGGCCGGCGGTTTCCCGCCGTTCTTCCTGCAGCCGATCAATTTCGACGGCCTGTACGCCGAAACCCTGCGCCAGCGTGCCGAACAGGGCCAGGGCGAACTGGCCAGCGCAGAGCCGGCCGGCAACGTCTGATAGTTGTCATCCCGATGTTGTAGTTGAATCGCTGCAGCAGTCAGTAATCAGGCGGGCCTTCACTGGCCCGCTTTTATTTCCGGGAGGGACCAAAGTTTGGCTGAATCCTTGAAAATTGCGGTATTGGGCGCGGGCTCCTGGGGCACCGCGCTGGCGGCGCTGATGGCGCGGCATGGGCACTCGGTGGTGTTGTGGGGCCGCGATGCGCAGGCTGTCCAGGTCATCGACCGTGACCACGAAAACGTTCGCTACCTGCCCGGCATCGCCTTGCCCGATACCTTGCGCGCCACCACCGACCTGGTCGTCGCGCTCGAAGGTGCCGATCTGGTGCTGGTGGTCGTGCCGTCACACGCCTTCACCGAAACCCTGCACCTGCTGGCCCCGCTGCGGCCGGCGGCAGCGGGCGTGGCGTGGGCAACCAAGGGCTTTGAACCTGGCTCGGGGCGTTTCCTGCATGAGGTCGCCGAAGACATTCTGGGGCTGACGGTCCCATTGGCAGTGGTCACCGGTCCTTCCTTCGCCAAGGAAGTCGCGATGGGCCTGCCGACCGCATTGACTGTGCATGGCAGCGATCCGGAATTCGCCCAACGTGTGGCCGATGTTCTGCATGGCCCCGCGTTCCGCGCTTACACCGGTGATGACATGGTCGGCGCCGAGCTGGGCGGTGCCATGAAGAACGTGCTGGCGGTGGCCACTGGCGTCGCTGATGGCATGCAATTGGGCCTCAACGCGCGCGCTGGCCTGATTACGCGCGGCCTCAATGAAATGCTGCGTCTATCGGCCGCCATCGGTGCAAAACCTGAAACCCTGATGGGTCTGGCCGGATTGGGTGACCTGGTGCTGACCTGCACCGGTGACCTGTCGCGCAATCGTCGCCTGGGTCTGGCGCTGGGTCGCGGTCAATCACTGCAGGATGCAGTGCGCGAAATCGGCCAGGTGGTGGAATCGGTGCAGACCGCCGACGAAGTCTTGCGCCAGGCCGCGCGTCACGGCATCGACCTGCCCATTTCCAGCGCGGTTCGCGCTGTGCTTCACGGTGACCTGTCACCGGCCGCCGGCCTGCAGCAGCTGCTCGCACGCGAACAGAAGCCGGAATATCCGGAAACCCTGTTCAAGGATTGACCCCGATCTGTAGAGCGGGGCTTGCCCCGCTGTTCTGTTTCAAAGCAAAGCAGTTGAGCACGCGTCTCTATAAAAAACCCATAAAAAAAGCCCGGCGCTAGGCCGGGCTCAGGTGCGACGCGGAGAGAGAGGGCGCGCCGCAGTACGCGTTGATGGAGTAATACCAGAGGACCGGTAGCTCCATGTGAAGCGATTGCAGGTAAAGCGTTACCAGGTGAAGCGCGGGCCGACGAACCACTGGGTATCGTTGTCTGCAAACTTCACGTCGGCCGACAGGCCCCAGTTCTGGTTGAACTTGGCTTGCGCACCCAGGCGGCCATAGAAGTCGCCGTCGT
>JBDTZK010000115.1:0-6378 GCA_040005195.1 Pseudoxanthomonas sp. | reverse complement strand
TGCTGCAAGACCGGGTCCGGCCGGCGGCTTGCGTATACATCGCCGGGCACCAGCAGCACCGGCAGCCGGTTGACGTGCGCCAGCGCCGCGGCGGTCACCATGTTGGTCGCGCCGGGGCCGATGGATGTGGTGCAGACCATCGCGCGTTGCCTGCGCATCTGCTTGGCATAGGCAATGGCGGCATGTGCCATGCCTTGTTCGTTGTGCGCGCGCCAGGTGGGAATGGAATCACGCCCGGCATGCAGCGCTTCGCCCATGCCGGCGACATTGCCGTGACCGAAGATCGCCCACACGCCAGCGAAATACGGCACCTCTTCTCCACCAACGACGACGTGCTGCATGGCCAGCCACTTCACCATGGCCTGTGCGGCAGTCAGGCGTAATGTGGACATCTCAGGCGACCTCGCTCATTTCGGCTCTGCGCGTGGCGCGCGCCTTGGCTGCACGCCAGGCGTCGACCAACACACTGAAGCGTCGTGACAGGTCGGTAATGGAGCTTTCATCATCAATTTTTCCTGCAAGCCATTTTTCGGCGGCATCGGCGAAAATCGTGCGGCCCACCGCGAAGCCCTTGACTATCGGGGTGGAGGCAGCCGCGTCGAAGGAGGCAATCAGCTCGTGCTCCGGCGCCGACAAGCCCAGCAGTACCACGCCGCGGCAACGTGGATCATTGCTGGCGATGGTGCGCTCGATATTGGTCCACGCAGCGGCACTGTCGTTGGGTTCCAGCTTCCACCAGTCCGGTTTCATGCCCAGATCGTAGAGCCGTTGCATGACCTGCGATACGGTTTCATCGTTGATGACGCCATTGCGCGAGGCGATGATCTCTACCAGCAACTCATGTCGGGTTTTCAGTGCCGCGTCCTGCAGGCGCAGCAACTGTCGCTCCTGACGCTCGCGCAGATCCGGCGCATCGTCCGGATGGTAGAAGGCCAGGCACTTGATCACGTGGTTCGCTGGCCAGGTCGCGATTTCAGTGGCCACATCCGCCGAGCTTTCAAATTCCAGCGGGCAAGAGCCGGGTAATTCAATCGGCCGCCCGATCCAGTACGGATGCTCAGCGGCGGCTTCCAGCCCACGCATGCCGAAGCGTCCGTCAAGCAACACGCCGAAACGCGGATCACCCTTCGCCAGCCGGTCCACTGCCTTCAATGCCAGCGCCTTGAATTCAACGATGCGTGCCGGATCGGCACCGACTTCTTCGCAGATCGTCAGTAGCTGGCTGCGGTGGTCCATGGCCAGCACGGTGAGTTCGTCCCAGTGGCCGACACGCGTACCGGCCCAGTGCACGTGCTCCAGTTCGGCATCGTCACGCAGGCGGAAGGGGCGCTGTTTTTCCTGCAGGAACAGTTGCAGCTCTTCCCAGGTCGGCATGGCCGGTGAGCAGCCGTGCCGCGAGACCACGATGGCGCCACAGGCGTTGCCGTATTCGCAACTGGTTTCCAGCGGCGCATCACGCAACCAGCCCCGCAGGAAGCCTGCCATGAAGGCATCACCGGCACCCAGTACGTTGAACACTTCGACCTTGAATCCACGCCCGACCACCCCCTCGTCGAGATGGTCGGGAATGGGCCCCGCAAAGGCCGAACAACCCTGTGCGCCACGTTTGCATACCAGTAACGCGGAAGTCTTTTCGCGGATCGCACGCAATGCGGCGATGGTGTCTGTGGTGCCGCCCAGGATATGCACTTCCTCTTCGGTGCCGACGATCAGGTCGCACAACGACAACACTTCCTGCAGGCGCGCGGTGACGGCGTCATGCGCGACGAACCGGTTTTCTCCCGCGTCCTTGCCGGTCAGCCCCCACAACACCGGCCGATAATCGATGTCGAACACGATGCGGGCGCCCGCGGCACGTGCGATCTCGCAGGCACGGAGGGTGGCATCGAACACATTGGGACGCGACAGATGCGTGCCATTGATCAACACCGCACCGGCCGAACCGATGAAGGCAGGATCAACATCACTGACTTCCAGCGCCATGTCGGCGCAGTTCTCGCGATAGAAGATGAGCGGAAAAGTGTCCGGGTCGCGGATACCCAGAAACACCAGCGCGGTGAGGCGCTCGGTATCTTCCAGAACGCCTTGCGTAGAGACACCTTCGCGCGCCAGTTGTTCGCGGATGAAACGACCAAAATGATCCGCACCCACGCGGGTCAGCACACCGCTCCGCAGGCCCAGGCGCGAGGCGCCGACGGCCGTGTTGGTGGGACTGCCGCCGATGTATTTGGCGAAGGACATCATGTCCTCCAGCCGCCCACCCACCTGTTCGCCATACAGGTCGATGCAGGACCGGCCGATGGTAATCACGTCTAGTTGTCGCTCGGTCGCTGCCATGCAGGCCGTTCCTCAGCCGGTTGGGGACGCCACTCGTCCCACTGCATGTAATATATATTCCATTATTAGAATGAAAGCAACATATGTTTCATTTCTTGCGACGCGTGGTCGCGGTTGCCGGCGGCTTGGCTGAGGCCGCGACGGCTGGCGTGGCAGCGAATGCATAGGAAATCACCAGCGCCTGCGCCAGACACATCGAAGCCGACAGCGAACGGAACTTGCGAATCTCGGCCTCGCGCACCTGAAGCACCAATGTGGCCGGCTTGGCCACCGGGCTGACCAGGCTGTCGCTGATCGACAACACCTTGCAACCCCGCTGCATGGCGACGTCAACCACGTGCACGGTTTCCTCTGCATAGGGGTGGTAGCTGACGGCGATCAACAAGTCGTTGGCGCCGATCGCATGCACCTGTTGCAGCGACATGCCGCCCAGGCTGTCGATGAAGACGGTGCGCTTGTCTACTTGAAGCAACGAATACGCCAGATAGGCGGCGACCGGAAACGAGCGTCTGAAACCAGCGACATACACCGTGTCCGCCTGCGAAATCAGCTTGACCGCGTTGGCCAGGTCGTCACGGCCGACGATCTTGCCCAGATTCTGCATGGCCAGGATGTTGCCTTCGACAAACTCGCCCAGCACTTGCGACGGGTCGCCGACCTCCTTGCCCTCCACATTCTGGGTGAACTCACGCACGCGTTCGCCATAGCCCCGCGACGCCGTACCCGACAGCAGACCGTCACGGAACAGGCGCTGCATCTGGGTAGCACCGTCAAAACCGAAAGACTTGGCGAAGCGCACGATTGCCGAGGGCTGTACACCCGTGCGCTCGGCCAGCACGGCCAGGGTTTCCAGCGCCATGGCATTGGGTTCGTCCAATACATAACGCGCGATCTGCTGCAGCCGCTTGCTCAGCGATTCGTAGCGGACCAGGATTGCCGCGCGCAATTCCTCTGCACTGGCCGGCGGGGTAGTCAATTCGGCCATGCAGCCGCTCCTTGGTGTGTGGGATGGAACAGGTCCGGGTGAACAGGTCCACGTGAACCAGCGACCTGATATTGGAATATAAAGTATTTTCTTGGAAATTCTATTACGATGTGAAATAGAATAGAACTTCCATACCAGCGGGCCTCAGCCCATCGGGACGACCATGCAACGAATCGACGTGGCGCTGATCGGGGCCGGACGCATGGGCCAGGTACACGGGCCAAACGCTGCCCGGCACCCTGGCCTGAAACTGAAGTATGTGGTCGACCCGCGCCCCGACGCCGCCCAGGCCATGTGCGACCGCTTCGATGCGACGGCCGCCACGTTGGAGCAGGCTTTGGCCGATCCGTCCATCAGGGGGGTGCTGGTGTGCAGCTCTACCGACCAGCATCTGTCCAACGCACTGGCCGCAGTAGAAGCCGGCAAGGCGGTGTTCTGCGAAAAACCCATCGACCTGGACCTGCAGAAAGTGCTGGATGCGCAATCGCGTTTCCAAGGCGCGCGTTTCCTGCTCGGCTTCAACCGCCGCTTTGATCCACACTTCAAGACATTGAAGCAGAAACTCGATGCCGGCGTGGTGGGCACCCTGGAATCACTGCAACTGATCAACCACGACCCTGCGTCACCGCCACCGGGTTTCATTCCTACCAGCGGTGGGTTGTTCAAGGACTTCACCATCCATGATCTGGACATGGCCCGATGGCTGCTGGGCGAAGAGCCGGTCGAGGTCTACACCGCCGCCAGTTGCTTGGTCGATCCGGAAATCGGCCGTCTCGGCGACGTCGATACCGCACGCACCGTGCTCAAGACCGCGTCGGGCAAACTCTGTGTGATCTCCAACACGCGTCGCAGTGGTTACGGTTACGACCAGCGGATCGAAGCCTTCGGTTCGTCCGGCATGCTCAGTGCCGGCAATGTGCAGCAGGACACCCTGCAAACCCTGACCGAATCCATGGTTGCAGGCGCACCGATCCAGCCGGACTTCGCCTCGCGTTACCACGCCGGATACCGCGACCAGATCCACCATTTCGCCGAGGTGCTGCACGGCAAGGCGCAACCACTGGTGGGCTACGCCGATGGCGTGGCGGCACTGGTATTGGCCGAAGCCTGCGAAGCCTCGATGCGCAGCGGCACCGTCATCCATCTCTGAAACATCATTTCTAGCTCGGGAATCAAGGAATACACATGCACAAAGTCGTACTGATCGGTGCCGGCCGTATCGGCCGCATCCATGCAAAGAACGCTGCCTTCAATTCGCGGCTGGAACTGGCAGGCGTATTCGACGCCATCGATGCAGCCGCGCAATCGCTGGCGCAGGAATACGGATGCCCGGTGCTGACTCTCGACCAGGCCATGGAGGATGCATCGGTCGCGGGCGTGATCATTGCCAGCTCCACCGATACCCATCTGGACTACAGCCTGCGCGCCGCTGACGCAGGCAAGGCGATCTTCTGCGAGAAACCCATTGACCAGGACCTGCACCGCGCACGCAGCGCGTCGGAGACACTGTCCAAGGCAAACCTGTTGCTCGCGTTCAATCGTCGTTTCGACCCGAACTTCCAGGCACTCAAGGCACGATTGGACAGCGGCGCCATCGGCAAGCTGGAAACCCTGCAGATCACTTCCAACGATCCGAGTCCACCACCGCCTTCGTACGTCGCAGTCTCGGGCGGGCTGTTCAAGGACATGGCTATCCATGACTTCGACATGGCGCGCTGGCTGCTGGGCGAGGAAGCGGTCGAGGTTTATGCCGCGGGCAGTTGCCTGGTCGATCCCGAGATCGGCAAGCTCGGAGACGTGGATACCGCGCGTACCGTGCTGAAGACCGCATCCGGCCGCCTCTGCGTGATTTCCAACAGCCGCCGTTCCGGTTTCGGCTACGACCAACGCATCGAAGCCTATGCCTCGGGCGGCATGGTCCGTGCCGACAACGTCACTGAAAGCACCGTGCAGGTATGGAGCGAAAATGGCGCAGCCGCCGACCGCTTCCAGAATTTCTTCCTGGACCGCTATGCCGAAGCCTACCGCCGCGAAATGGAGCACTTCGCTGACATGCTGGACGGCGCCAAAGCGTCGGTGGGCTACGCCGATGGCGTGGCCGCGCTGGCACTGGCGGAAGCGGCAGCAGAATCAGTGAAGACCGGGGCGCCGGTGCGGCTTTGACGCAGAGGGCCAGGAATCGCAGGGAATAAGCTGACGGCGAGTCAGACGGCAGGCGTCGCATTTCCGTGACCGTCTCCGCCAACAGCAGACCTTTTGCCCTGACGCGCGCCTGCTTGGAATATCTTTCCAGCCGCTGGTCTTGGCCCCGGAGCATGCGCAGGATCGAATCGCGCGCGACGTGAAGATAATTCCTTTTGGGCGTGTCGGTGCGCACAATTCATTGAGTGCGGGCGACCTGATGGATGGCACACGCCGGTAGGCACGCGGGCATCTTTCGGCACCCGGCACTGGGCATCAGTCCCAGCCCGAGGCCATCACAGCAATTAACTTTTGTTCGCTACGTGTCCAGGCATGGGCCAGGCGGTGTTGACGTTGTAAGGACATGCACGTTCATTGCGACGGGACGGGCTGATACGGGTCTGTGGACGACTTCAATATTCATGTTGCAAGTGCACATAATCAGCGCATCCACCCGTGAACAATCCGTCCTCGAAATGAGGAAATCCCCTGCGTTAGCGTGCACTGCGCTAGCTCCTGTCAATTTTGTCTCGGGACAACAAATAACGCTTTAAAAACAATCCTTGCTGTTGCAGCGCACTCTCTGTTACGTTTTTTTGGCCAGCGGTGTCATTTTGCTCTTCACGAGTCTCCGCTGCAGACCATACCGATTCGTTTACCACGTAAAAAGCCGCCTTAGCGCGACTGTGTGCCCTTGAGGAGGGGAACTCAATGCAGAATCAATACAACCGTCGGAAGACACCGGTTACCTTGCTGGCGCTGTCCATCGGTCTGGCCTTGCAGGCCAACGCTTTTGGCGCCCTGGCCCAGGACGCTACGGCGCAGGAACCATCCGCGACTACCGAAGCCGCCACCGATCTGGACACGGTGACCGT
>JBDTZK010000114.1:0-6394 GCA_040005195.1 Pseudoxanthomonas sp. | reverse complement strand
CCGACATGCGTTGTGGATTTGGTCCGGTTCGGCTTGCCAGGCTGTTTTTTCACGCAGAGGCCACGACTGCAGCCTTAATCTGCCCCTTCATTCAATGGAGTTCCGCACATGATCAAGTGGGCAATCATCTTCCTGGTAGTCGGGCTCATTGCGGGCGCTTTGGGATTTGGTGGAGTCGCCGGGGGCGCATTCGGCATCGCCAAGTTTCTGTTCTGGGGCGCAATCATCATCGCAGTCGTGCTGTTTGCACTGGGCGTGACGGTCTTCAAGAAAGTCACCTGACTGCATCAGGCTGGTGACTGCATCAGGCTGGGCTGCGATAGACGTGGCCCGGGCTGATCATTTTGCAGGTTGCAAAGTCATGGACCGGAAAGGGTCTTACTGGCCTGGAAATAAATCCATCAATAGTGAATTGCACAAGCACGCATTGATCGAAGTTACTCGCGGTGTGGCTGTGGCGCGGTGCTAGAGTGCCCGGGCTTCTTCCCGCCAGCCTAGAGCGAGCCACACAATGACAAGTTCAGCGAACACCCCCATAGGCACCCCCGGGCATCCATGGGGTGTGGCTGAAGTCGAGGCCTGGCGCGCAGCGCAAGTGTGCCAGCGCAGCTACCAGGCCGATGTCGTGACACTGATCGATGCCCTGCGCCCGCGTTTCGATGTGATCGAATACGGCATGCTGGACTACGACCCTGCGAGTTACCCACTGTTCGCCCTCAAGAGTCGCCACTGGCAGGACGCACTGCCGTGTGTGCTGGTCACGGGTGGCGTGCACGGTTATGAAACCAGCGGCGTGCTGGGTGCACTGCAGTTTGTTGAACAGCACGCGATTGACTATGCGGGAAATGTCAACCTGGTCGTCGCGCCGTGCGTCAGTCCCTGGGGCTACGAGCGGGTACAACGCTGGAACGCGAATGCGGTCGATCCCAATCGCTCGTTCCGCATCGACAGCCCCGCGCAGGAGTCAGCATTGCTGATGGGACTGGTGGCACCGCTGATTGATCGTATCCAGTTGCATATCGACCTGCATGAAACCACGGACACGGATGAGTCGGAATTCCGTCCCGCACTGGCGGCCCGGGATGGCGTGGTATTCGAGCCGGGGGAAATTCCCGATGGCTTTTACACGGTCGGTGATACCGAGAATCCGCAACTTGAATTCCAGCAGTCCGTCATCGCGGCGGTTGCCCGGGTCACGCATATCGCGCCAGCGGATGCCAGCGGCGAAATTATTGGTTCCAGGGTCGTCGCGCACGGCGTGATCCTTTACCCGGTGAAGCGTCTTGGCCTGTGCACGGGCATGACCAATGCCCGCTATACGACCACTACCGAAGTCTATCCGGACAGTGCGCGCGCAACGCCTCCGCAGTGCAACGACGCCCAGGTTGCGGCGGTAGTGGCGGCGATCGATTTCATGCTGGCGCAGCAGCAGGTTCCCGGATAGGGCAGGGCCTGGATCAGGGCCTGCATCTGTGCCAGGACCCTAAACCTTCGGCCAGATCAACCTTGCTGCAGATGCTCCGCGCTATGGCGAGCTTGATGGCCGGCTTGCGCTGGTAGGGGCTGATGCCTCTCTCAATCAGGCTTGGCATGAAGTGCAACATTGAGGCGATCCACCACCATCGCCCAATCGGCATCATCCTGGCGTTCTTCCCGCAACAGCTGTGACTGGGCCGGCGACCAGAAAGGCGCGTCTTCCAGGCGCATGTCATCAGGCAGCGGGGAATGGGTGGCAAGGAAGGACTGTATGCCTGCGTTGTCATCCGGCAGGCCCAGCTGGGCGAAAAGTTCCGAAAACGGGTGCACGGTCGGTTCCATTGGAATATTCCGGAAGGAAGGAAAAGGTAGGGTACGGCCGCCTGGGTTAAACCGGTGGGTGCAAGCCCTGCCGCCTGGGGGTCCTTTGCCTGCATGCCTGACATGCGTTAGCTTGCGCACACTCGGAGAGATAGGGACGCAATGATCACGATGCACCAGTGGAAGGGCGATACGGCGTCCGGGATTCCCTCCCAGGATGAGCCGCAATGACTGTTATTCGCAGCTCGCCAATGTCGGTACAGGATTCACTGCCTGGCATGCACACCAGCCCGAAGACCGAAAGCCTGTTCTTCTGCCTGTTCCCCGATGCGCTTGCCTGCGAGGCTATCGCAGAAGAAACCAACGCGTTGCGGGTAGAGCATTCACTGATCGGGCCGTCCATCAGGCCCAATCGCCTGCATGCGACGCTGCATTATCTGGGCGAACATGCCATAGATCGCCAGGATATCGTGGATGCCGCCACGGCCGCGGCGGCACGCGTGGTGCATTCGCCTTTTGACGTGACGCTTACGCGCGCTTCAAGTTTTTCCAACCGAGCCGACAAGCATCCGTGCGTCCTGTTGTTCCAGGAAGAGCGCCCGCCCATCCACGGCCTGTGGCGTGAACTCGGCAACCACTTGATGGCTGCAGGCCTGGCCCGCTATCTGAAGCGTGAGTTCATGCCGCACGTCACGCTGCTTTACGACACGCGTGTACTGGCAGTGCAGGATATTGAGCCCATCCACTGGCAGGCGCGTGATTTCTCGCTGGTGAGAAGTCGTGCCATGGAATACGAAGTGCTGGCGAGCTGGCCGCTCCGCGCCTGACCACGCAGCCGACCCGTTGCTGCGGCATCGCAAGGGGATTGGCCAGCTTGGAATCAATGCCTCCAGCCCCATCTTGTTCACATCGCGCTCGCTATCCTCGCGGCGAAATTCAGGACAACGGAGTATCACCATGGCAACGGGATGGGCAGGCGACGGTGCCGTGCAGGACCAGATCGACGCAACGGTAAAGGACGGCATCAAACGTGCGCGGAGCCAGTTGCCGCAGGGGCCCAGCCTGGAGCACTGCGAGCAGTGCGAGGCTGTGATTCCCGAAGCAAGACGCAAAGCCGTGCCGGGGGTTCACCTGTGCGTTCCTTGCCAGGAAGCGCATGACGACGAGGAAGGCGCCCACAGCGGCTACAACCGTCGCGGCAGCAAGGACAGTCAACTGCGTTGAAGGCGCATTGGAGCCCTGCACCGACACGCCGGCTGGCGATATAGTCGCGTCATGTATCCGCTGGAGCCGACATGTCCGCCCCCCTGACCCTGCCTGCCGGGATGCTCTGCGCACTGGAAGCTGCGTATGCGTCGCCACCCCGCGCCTACCATCACTTCGGGCATGTACAGGAGGTCTTGCATCGTTTCGCCGAGGTCGCTGCCGGTCCTGGCTGGATGCAGCCGGCCGAGGTCTACCTGGCCGTGCTTTACCACGATGCCGTGTATGAGGCCGGGCGCAAGGACAATGAGGCGTGCTCGGCCGAACTGGCGATGGCGGAAGTCGCACGCTGGTTGCCGGAACTGGCCATCGACACGCTGCGTGTTGCCGAACTGATCCAGCTCACTGCACGGCACGGGCAACTGTTACCCGAGGATTTCGGTGACGACGGCTTCGCATTGGATGTACGCCATTTCCTGGACAGTGACATGGCGATCCTGGGCGCCGACCCCGAGGTGTTCGACGTTTATGATCAGGGCATTGCCGAGGAATATCGCGGGCACGTGCCGGGCTTTCTTTTCCGGCTCAACCGTAAGCGTTTCCTCAAGGGGCTGCTGGCGCGCGATCGGATCTATCTCAGCGACTGGTTCCATCAGCGTTACGATGCCCCGGCGCGTGACAACCTGCTTCGAGCACTGCGGGCCTGAGTCAGCGGCAGCGTGCCAGTGCGGGGTCGTGCAAGATGATGCGACTCCCGAACCTTGGCCCGGCTCAGGCGGGATCACTTCACGCGCGTAACCGCGGCCTCATCCGGGTGGCGATTCCGTCGCTTTAGCACTTGGCGCGCGTGGCGCCAGTTCCAGGTGGGTCAGATACAGGCGCAGGTCGAATTCCAGCTGGTGGTAATCCGGCGCCATATGCATGCACAGCTGGTAGAACGGCTTGTTATGGTCGCTTTCCTTCAGGTGTGCCAGTTCATGGGCCACGATCATCTTCAGGAACTCGGCAGGAGCATCGCGGAATACGGTAGCAATGCGGATTTCGCGGCTGGCTTTCAGTTTGCTGCCTTGCACGCGCGATACCGTGGTGTGGGTGCCCAGCGCGTGCTTCACCACGTGCAGCTTGTTGTCGTAGATCACTTTGCTGAGTGGCTCGGCCTTGCGCAGGTAGCGATCCTTCATCTGCACGGTGTACTCATACAGCTGGCGGTCGTTGCGCACGGCATGGGATTGGCCGTACTTGTCGGCGAGGATCTTGCCCAAGCGATCCTGTTCGATCAGCGTACGCACGCGCGCCTGCAGGTCTTCGGGGTATCCAGCCAGGTATTTGAACGGTTGCATGGTGCAACCATACCGGTTCATGGCGCTACAGTAAGCCCATGCTTCCGCAGCAAGACCCGCCACCACCACCGCCCATCAAGCCCGATCCGGGCGATTGTTGTGGCGAAGGGTGTGTGCGATGTGTGTACGACGTATACGAAACGGCGCTGGAGCGATACGAAGAAGCCATGGCGGCGTGGCAGGCCCGGCACCCGCAGGTCTGAGACCCGGGATACTCCCGCTGACGTCAGGTGGCAACGGGGTCGTAACGCGTGCGATAAGCCTCGCGTTCTTCAACGCAGTATTCGCTGCCCATGGCGAACTTGCGACAGATGCCGGGACGCTGGTCGTAGATGCTGCAACACATCTTCAAGGGATCTATTGCCACGCACCAGCCGTCTTCACCGTGGGCCATGACTTCCACGCCGTGTTCGTTGCGGTCCACCAGGTGGCGCGGCACGATGTCCTCGGGCATGACCACCACGGTCAGGCGGCAGCACACCGCGTCGCAACTGTTGCAGGAAACGGTTTCGTCGATGCCTCCGTAAAGGTGCAAGGGGATGCTGCTCACGCCCGCACCACCGAGGTAAGCGACAAGGCGACTCCCGCAGAAGACGCCTGAGCGGTGGGGTCTACGACTTGTTGCCGGTCGCTCAACGCATGGATGCGGAAGTCATGGCTGCCAAGGCGGTTGGTGAGCAGTCGGGTGTTGCAGGCCGGCATGGTGGCTCCAGGGGAGTGCGTCGGTGCTGGGCTTCATCCGCAAGGCTGAAGGGACGCGATAAAGGAGCGGGCGGGCGACAGAAGAGCGGCCGTGCGAGACGCGGGAGGTGCAGATGCAGGGCCATTCTACGCCCCGGGGCGAAGCGGCCCTTTCACGTGGGCCCTGTGATCAGAAGCTCGACAGGCCGGTCGCCTCGGTGAAGCGGTAGCGCCAGTAGCGCAGGCGCGAGGTGTCTTCGAAGGCCGCATAGGGCAGGCTGATACGGCGGTCACCCGTATTGCCCCACGACTGTTCGAAATACGTCGTACCACGCGCGATCACCGGTGTATCGGCTTCTGCCAGTACGCGCACGCTGCTTTCCAGATTGTAGTCGTCGAGATTGCGCCGGGTGTAATTGGCTGACCCTGCAATCAGCACGGCAGGGTGGCCGGTCCTGCGCACGAGCATGAACTTGGCGTGGCACTGCTCGCCGTGGGTATCGCACCATCGCACCGGGACGCCGGCCTGGTGCATTTCCAGTGCCACCTGGCGGTTGGGAATGCCACTCTTCTTGCGCCCGAACGCGTCCTCGTTGGGGTCCAGCAATACCCGCAGGCGTACCCCGCGCTGTTGCGCGGCAATCACTGCGGCGACCAGTGCCCGATGGGAGAAATAGAACACCGCGATATCCACCTGGTCGCCCGATTCCGTTTCATTCAGGCTGTCGAGCAAGGCGTCACGGATGCGTGCCCCGGTGAGCAGTTGTACCCGGACATCACTACCGACCTGTGCGGGCGCGAGCTCGGTCACGGCCTGCGGGTCAGCCAGCGGCCACTGCGCCGATGACATTTCGACCACGGCACGTTCACTACGCATCAGATCTTCTGCCGCAGCACCGCTGAAACGCAGGGCGACATTACCGTGTGCACTGCTGCCGTCGTGCGGGTTGCCGCTGGCGACAATAGCCGTCCATTCGTCGCCTTGATCCACGACCAGCGTCTTGCGGTGATTGGCGTTGAGGTTGAGCAGGGCCAGATAGCTGCGCAGCGACACCTTGCCTTCCCCGAACGGGCTGGGCAGCCAGCCGCCTTCGCGACTATTCCCCAGCCAGCGGCAACAGAGCTGCCAGAACCCGGACCAGGCAGGATTCGGCGCGCGAAGCCGGGCCAGGTCGGTGACCACGACGTTGATTCCAGCCTGCTGCAACAACTCCAGATGCGGTGAGCGCAATCCGCCGTACAGCGTGTTGATGGGGTCGGTGATGAGCACAACCTGCAAGTCGGGCACCGCGCGTTTGCGTTCCAGCAGTGCCTGGGTGAGCTGGGCACTCAAGGGCCGCAGCGGTGTCGGCGCATCGGCGACTGCGAAATCG
>JBDTZK010000113.1:0-6414 GCA_040005195.1 Pseudoxanthomonas sp. | reverse complement strand
CGGAGCGGATTCCGCCGCATGTCTCTCAGTTGCGATACCGCAACCAACTCCTACACATTCGGCGGGATCGCCTGCGGCGGTTTACGCTTTGCGTGAGCTATATAGTCAACGCAGTCCGAATAAGTGACTAACGCAGGTTTCGCGTAAGGTGTGCCCAATGAATGCATCTCGTGACCCGTATCAACCTCCTCTTGCTGAGGTCAATGATCCGCAGCCGGAGCGAATTGTCGTCCGGCCCAAGAGCATTTTGGTGCTTGTCCTCTTATACCTGTCGCTCTATCCAATTTTCATCTGGCGCGTGTCACTGGGTGGAAAATTGCAACTGCCGGCGCTGATACTCGTCTTTCTGATAGTAGGCATCTATACCGCGTGCGTCGCTCACGGCTTGTACTCCGGCAAGCGCTGGGCGCGCGCCTTGGTGCTGGGCTTTGCATTTATCTGGGTTTGCATGCTGGTACTCGCGCTTATTGGCGCGTCTTGGGAGCTTCGTACACAAATCTTCATCGTTGAAGCCTTACTCAAGGCAACGGTTGGGGTCATCTTGCTGCTGCCTACGGCGCGAATTTGGTTTTCATCTCGCAGGTTGTAGATCTGATTCAGCGTAGCTCGCGTAGGGCGGAACCCGCGGAGCGGATTCCGCCGCATGTCTCTCAGCTGCGATACCGCAACCGATCCGTACACATTCGGCGGAATCGCCTGCGGCGGTTCCGCCCTACGTGAGCTGCCACCCATTGCGTCGATTGACCTCGCCTTTAGCTGCGGCCGCGAGGGCAAAGCCCTCTGACCAATTTTCCCCATACCCCTTCAATCGTTGGTTTGCTCATCCCGGCCTGGCTGCACAGTGCATGCGCTTGTGATTTACTGGGCGCGAAGGCTGGGGACTGGCATGACATCACGATCAGAGGGTGCAATGAACCGCTTTGTCGTTTACTGCTTTGCTTCGCACAGGCTCCAGGTCTCGCCCGCTGCATTTGCGCTGACGGGCGTGCGCGCATGAGTACCGGATTGCTGTCTTCCCGATTGACGCTGCTCAACAAGTTGGCTTTGCCGGCCTATGTGCTGGGGTGGGGCGCATTTACCTGGATGCTGTTCGCACGTGGCAAGCCGCTTGCCTGGTTGTTCCTGGCGGCGCTGGTGCTTTCCGTCGCGAGCCGGTGGCGCATGCTGCAGGCCAAGCAGGTGAGCCTGCAGGGAGACACGCTGCGACTGTCCGATTCCTCGCAGGAACATACGGTGCCCGTTTCGCAATTGCGTTCGGTGAGGGCCAGCAGGTGGGGGCAGCCGGAACTCATCACCCTGCACTTCGCGCGCGATACGGGTTTCGGGTCCACCATCATCTTCATAGCGCCGCACAGGATGTTCTTCCTTTGGGGGGAACATCCAGTCGCGGCTGAACTACGAAGTCTGATCGGGAAACGCGCGTAAGGCCGCTGAATACGACGCACGGCATCGTTCGCGCTGCTATCAGCGTGGCCCTCGCGCCATTGAATGCGAGAAATCGGTATCTTTGAACCTCCCGGCCTGGACCAGGCCCGTCGCGACGGAGTGCACTGATGGTAGATCGCTGCAGAGAGTTCGCATTGCTCATGTTGGCCGTCCTGACAGGCTTGGTTGTGCCGGTGGCAGGGCGGGCGCAATCGACCGCCACGCCCCAGGCAAACCCGCTCTTCCACGACCGATTCACCGCTGATCCCGCGCCCCTCGTCGTGGGCGAACGGCTTTACCTCTACGCCGGCCACGATGAAGCCCAGCGCGACGAGATGTTCAACATGCGCGATTGGGTCGTCTATTCGACCGACGACATGGCGACCTGGGTCAACCACGGCGCAATCATGAAGGTGTCCGATTTCAAATGGGCGAAGGCCGACGCCTGGGCCGCGCAGGCCATCGAGAAGAACGGCAGATTCTGGTTCTATGCCGCGGTCGAGCACAACGATACGCAGCCGGGCAAGGCGATTGCAGTTGCGGTATCGGACACCCCCACCGGTCCGTTCGTCGATGCGAAAGGCTCGGCGCTCATCACCAACCAGATGACACCCAAAGGCACGCACAGTTGGGAGGACATTGATCCGACGGTGTTCACCGATGATGACGGCACCACCTGGATCGCCTGGGGCAATCGCCAGTGCTATATCGCCAGGCTCAAGCCCAACATGATCGAGATCGACGGCCCGATTACCGAGATCACCCCGCCGCACTTCGAAGAAGGACCCTGGTTGCACAAGCGCGGCGCGCTGTACTACCTGACGTATGCCTCGCTTGACCGCGCCACGCATCGTGACGAGAAGGTCTCCTACGCCACGGCGCCATCCATCCAGGGTCCGTGGACCTACCGCGGCGAATTGACCGGGTCGGGCAAGTACAGCTTCACCATCCATCCCGGTATCGCCGAATTCAAGGGCAACTGGTATCTGTTCCTGCACAATGCCGCGCTCACCATCGGCGACCAGAATGGCGCCATCGGCAGGCGTGCGGTCACGGTGGAGCACCTGCACTACAACCCGGACGGGAGCATGAAGCCGGTGTTGCAGACGGAAGCCGGCATCTCGGTTCCGCCTGCATTGCAGGTCCCGTAGAAAAATCGCGCGTGAGAAAAACGGGAGTAACGCGGGCTAATGCGCCCTCGCGGTTTTCGCTTTCGCCCATGGCGGGTCGAGACCCGCCCTCCACAGGGCATGGCGATAATCGGTTTTCCGGAGGGCGGGTCTTGACCCGCCATGGGGTGTTCGCGGTGCGTATTGTTCGCGAGAGAAACCTTACGTTCCGCATCCAGTGTCGTCTGGATACGCAAAACGCACCCGGGTGCTTCACGCGGAAGCTCCACGTTCCCCAGTGCCCTTGATCGGTCGTGCCAAGAGGCTTGGTTGGTGTGGCCGCCCAAGGCCGCGCTTGCAATGGAAATGTCTCTGACTGTTTTTCCGCCAAGGCATGCCTCCGTTAAACTACGGGCCACGAACCCATCCATCCCCATAAGGAACACTTCATGGCATACACCACCACGGCCTCGGGCCTGCAGTTTGAAGACACCATCGTCGGCAGCGGCGCCGAGGCCCAGCCTGGCCGCAACGTCACCGTGCACTACACCGGTTGGCTGTACGAAAACGGCGAGCAGGGCAGCAAGTTCGATTCCAGCAAGGACCGTGGCGAACCCTTCATCTTTTCGCTTGCCGGCGGCATGGTCATTCAAGGGTGGGACGAAGGCGTGCAGGGCATGAAGGTAGGCGGCCAGCGCACGCTGATCATCCCCGCCAACCTGGGTTATGGCGCGCGCGGCGCCGGTGGCGTCATTCCACCCAATGCCACGCTGAAGTTCGAAGTGGAACTACTGGGAACCTGAGCCCGTAAAAACTGAAGGGCGAGCTAGAGGGGACGGAGTGAGCGACCTCCGCCCCCTGCGCTTCTGCACAATGTAAATCGCCCTTCTGAAAATCTGATCGCGTGATCAAGGATTGCTTGAAAGCACTACGTCCATTCAGTCTTTCTATTGAGACAACGGAGAGAAACGCATGTTCAACCACATCATGGTGGGTTCAAACGATATCGAGGCTTCCGCAAAATTCTACGGGGCCGTCCTGGGCGTGCTGGGCGTGGGTGAGCCACTCAGAAACCGCGCACCCAGCGGTCATATGAGGCTCTTTTATCGCCATGCCGGCAACACCTTTTGCGTCACTGAGCCGATCGATGGCGGGCCGGCTACCTGCGGCAATGGTGCAACCGTCGGTTTCAAATGCTCATCGGCCGAGCAGGTGCAGGCGTTCCACGACACCGCCGTTTCCTCAGGCGGCACGTCCATCGAGGCGCCACCTGGTCTGCGCACCAGCGAGATGGGCCAGCTGTACCTGGCGTACGCACGCGATCCCGATGGCAACAAGCTCTGTGCGCTTTACCGGCCTGCATAAAGGCCGGTAAGCGTGTAATGCGGGTTGTCGCCACAATGTGCTTTCGGTCTTCACCCGTGTTGCGGAAGACCTGCGCTGCACATTGGCGCAGCGTTGTCCGGCTTATCGAAACGCGGTCATCTCCACCGCGCAGGACGGGATCCGCAATGCGGATTCCGTCGCAATGTCTGCTGGCCGTGATCATGCACAGCCTGCGGATTTCAAGAAACGACGCTGATCAACGGCTTCTACGATTGTGTTGACGCAATCCACGCAGCATGGGGAAGTCGTTGCCTTTCTTTCTGTATTCGTTTCAGCATAGCTTCGGCGTTTTTCTGGCGTTCGTGACCGCCTTGTTCGCGATTTCTATGGAAATTATTCCCTGGCTGCAGAGTTTTTTGCGCTGGTGCGCCCTGCCTGAGTCGGCGCAGGCCGGCAGGGAGTAATGAATGAAATGCTTTGCGTTTGAAAGCACGCCGCATACGCGGAGGTGGTCATCATCACTTTTCCATCACGCTATTTGCCAAAAGCCTTTCCAGTACTGGAAAAAAATAGCAGCTTCAGTTTGCAACTGAACGCAGACGATTTACAGGCTTGGGTATGAGGTCGGTTTCGATCATGATGCAGTCTCAACCCTTCGCATGGACACAGCATCATGCCGGCACGCGAACCCTGCGCACACTGTGGCGACGAACAGCCTCTGGATTTTCGATTCAGTTACGCCTTCCAACCGATCGTCGCATTGGCCAGCCGACAGATATTCGCCCACGAGGCATTGGTCCGTGGCATCGATGGATCGGGTGCGGCGAGCGTGCTGGACAGGATTACCGAGGCCAACCGCTACCGTTTCGACCAGACCTGTCGTGTTACCGCCATCAAGCTCGCCGCGCGCATGGGTCTGCAGTCCAGGCTGTCCATCAACTTCATGCCCAATGCGATCTACCGGCCCGAGGTCTGCATCCGTGCCACGCTTGCGGCCGCCGCGGCCCATGACTTCCCGGTGGACCGCATCATCTTCGAGACGGTCGAAGGTGAGGAGGTGAGTGATGGCAAATGGCTGGCCGAAGTGTTGAGTGAGTACAAGCGCATCGGCTTTCTGACCGCCATCGATGATTTTGGTGCGGGTTTCGCCGGGCTGAACCTGTTGGCTGATTTCCAGCCCGATCTGGTCAAGCTGGACATGGCACTGGTGCGCGGCATTGACCAGAGTCGCGCGCGACAGGCCATCGTGCGCGGCGTCACCCGCATCTGTCAGGAACTGAACGTGGACATCATCGCCGAGGGTGTGGAAACCCACGACGAGCACGCCTTGCTGCGCGACCTGGGTATCGACCTCATGCAGGGCTATTACTTCAGCCGCCCGGTATTCGAAGGCAGCGTGGAGGCTGATGCGATTCACTGGTCCAGCTGATGCGAATGACCCGGTAGCGCGTGTAAGGCGGTTTGGGTTCACCTGGCGGTTTCTGGATGTGCCCATGGCCGATCAACACAGGCTGATCACTGGTTTTCCATCAGGCAATACGCGATTTATGGTGAGTGCTGATTCTGCAGTGGCTGGTAAAAATCGGCTATCTGTGGAATGAAGCGCTGGGGATTTGCGCCGGCCAGGTTGGTCAACACGACGATGGCCAGGTCATCATCCGGATAGACGAAAAATGCGGCACGGGCGCCACCGATGCCTGCCACTTGTCGGTGGGGAGAGGTTTGCAGTACGGGCCATCCGGCCGCCCAGTCGCCGTCATCGCCGTTGTTCAATTTTTCTGGCACCCACATCTTTTGTACATTCGTCTTGCTGATCAGTTGGCCGTTGGATAGCGCGATGATCCAGTGCGCTACTTCCTCTGCCGTGGTCTGCATTCCACCACCTGCCCAAAGACTGTAAGGAATTTCGTAGACCCACTTGGACAAACGGTTGCCGTCATCCCTGGCCATGGTTCCGCGCGGTGTGGTGGCGTAGATCGTGGCTGCATTGGGAACCAGGTCATAGCTGTCGCCGAAAGTGGACAATGGCATCTTTGCCGCCGCGAATTGATGCGTGGTGACGTACTGCTCGTAGGGCATCTTCGATTGCTTTGCAATGATTTGCGACAACAAGCCATAGTTGGTCTGGTTGTAGGAAAATCTATCGCCAACGGGTGCATCCATAGGTAGATTTTTCACTACGTTCCATGCATCCAGCTCGGTACCGGCACCCACCAGGCCCGTCTGGTTGGCGATGTCGGGCAGGCCTGACGTATGGCCCAGCAGTTGACGAATGCGAATGCCTCGCCAAGCCTGAGGCAGATCATTCAAATAGTGCGAAACAGGTGCGTCCAGATCAACCTCTCCGGCTTCCACCATTTGCATCATGGCGACGCCAGTGAATGACTTGGTGGCGGAATTGATGGGGAACAGGGTTGTGCGGGTGGCAGGCACGCGGTTCTCGACGTTGGCGACACCATAGCTTTCAGACAATACGATCCGATTGTTCTTGATGATGGCAACCTGCACCCCGGGAATACGCTGCTCCTTCATCTTCTGCTGTATCAATTGCCTG
>JBDTZK010000112.1:0-6438 GCA_040005195.1 Pseudoxanthomonas sp. | reverse complement strand
CTTGTCGAAAAACGCGGTGTCGTATTCATCGGCTTCCACGACAAATTCGCGACCTTCGCCCGTTCTGGCAGAGACACCAAAGTCCTCGGCCACGCCCCCGATCAGGAAACCGGGATTGCGGCCGGCCGCTTGCAGCAGATAACTCAGGATGGTGGTGGTGGTGGTCTTGCCATGCGTGCCGGCCACGGCGATCGTGTCGCGCCCCGGCAACACGTTCTCTGCCAGCCACTGCGCACCCGAGGTGTACTTGCGGCCGGCATCCAGCACGGCTTCCACTGCCGCATTGCCGCGCGAGAGTGCATTGCCCACCACGACCTCATCGCAATCGGCTGAAATATTTTCAGGCAGATAGCCTTGAGAAAACGGGATGCCCAATGTTTCCAGCTGCGTGGACATGGGCGGGTAAATGGCCTGGTCGCTGCCTTCCACCGCATGACCCAGCTCACGCGCCAATGCAGCCACGCCACCCATGAAAGTACCGGCGATGCCCAGAATATGGAGTTTGCTCATGTGGCAATTGTCCATGATTTGCTTCGGCTTTTGCTGCGGTTACATGGTGCCTCTGCGGACCGGCATGCGCAGCGGGTCGGTCGATTTGCCGGGGCAGCCTTTCTTCTGGTTACTTTTCTTTGGACATTCGAAGAAAAGGCGGGCAGCCGCGGAAAGCGCCCTCATCCGCCTTCGGCACCTTCTCCCGTCAACGGGAGAAGGGCGCGTGCGGCAGGGCCGATGCGGAAAGCGGCCAGCAGGAAGGCCCCTTAAGTCAGGCCCTTAAGTCAGCCGACTTCTTTGCCGGGCGACAGCGCTTCGATCAAGCGGCTGAAGACTTCGTCCAGCGAGCCGACACCATTGACTACGGTGAGTTGACCCTGCTGGCGGTAATAATCGATAACCGGCGCAGTCTGGCTGGTGTATTTCTCAAGACGATTGCGTACCACCTCGGGCGTGTCGTCCGCGCGACCTTCAGCCGCCGCACGGCCGGCGATCCGCTCGACCAGCAGGTCGGTGGAGACTTCCAGCTGCACGGCATAGTCCATCGGCTGGCCGATCCTGTGCAACAGCACGCCCAAGGCGTCGGCCTGGACCTGGTTGCGGGGATAGCCATCCAGGATGAAGCCATTGGCGGTGTCCGGACGGGCCAGGCGGTCTTCCAGCATGCCCAGCAGGATCTCGTCGCTGACGAAATCGCCACGCGCCATGACTTCCTTGGCCTGCATACCCAGCGGGCTGCCGGCGGCCACTTCGGCACGCAGCAGATCACCCGTGGAGATGTGCGGGACCTGCAGATAATCCTTCAGACGCGCCGCCTGCGTGCCCTTGCCCGATCCGGGCGGGCCCAGTAGAACCAATCGCATTGCCTGACTCCCAAAGCAAAAAATGTCCGGTGGGCGGGCGGCGGCGCTAGAATTCACCCGCGCCAGCGCGGACCCGCGCTATGGCCCAAGCTTACCGCATCCCACCAATCCGGAACGAACCCGACCATGGTTGAAGGCACTCTGTTGTACGCACAATCCGGTGGTGTCACCGCCGTCATCAACGCTTCCGCTTCGGCGGTGATCACCGAAGCGCGGGCCCGCAAGGTCAAGGTGCTGGCCGCACGCAACGGCATCCTGGGCGCCCTGCGCGAGGATCTGATCGATACCAGGAAGGAATCCGCCGCCGCGATCCGCGCGCTGGCCCACACCCCCGGCGGCGCGTTCGGCTCCTGCCGCTACAAGCTCAAGTCGCTGGAAGTGGACAGCGCCAAGTACGAACGGCTGCTGGAAGTGTTCAAGGCGCACGACGTGCGTTACTTCCTCTACAACGGCGGCAATGATTCGGCCGACACGGCGCTGAAGGTCTCGCAACTGGCCAAGGCCTACGACTATCCGCTGACCTGCATCGGTGTGCCCAAGACCATCGACAACGATCTGGCCGTCACCGATACGTGCCCGGGCTTTGGTTCTGCGGCCAAGTACACCGCCATATCGGTGCGCGAAGCGGCGCTGGATGTGGCGGCAATGGCGGAAACCTCCACCAAGGTGTTCGTGTACGAAGCCATGGGGCGGCACGCGGGCTGGTTGGCGGCCGCCGCAGGCCTGGCGGGGAAAAATCCGGATGATGCGCCGCAGATCATCCTGTTCCCCGAACGCGCCTACGACGAAGCGGCCTTCCTGGCCCAGGTCAAGAAGGTGGTGGCCAAGGTCGGCTGGTGCGTGGT
The DNA here is from genome assembly GCA_040005195.1 of Pseudoxanthomonas sp. GTDB lineage: Bacteria > Pseudomonadota > Gammaproteobacteria > Xanthomonadales > Xanthomonadaceae > Pseudoxanthomonas_A. Next base: position 4,238 of record JBDTZK010000112.1, on the reverse strand, counting down.
CGTGGCCAGCGAAGGTCTGCAGTACGCCGATGGCCGTTTCGTGGCCGATGCCGGCGGCGGCAAGGATTCATTCGGCCATACGCAGCTGGGCGGCGTAGCGTCCTATCTGGCGGGCCGGGTCAACCACGAACTCGGCATGAAGGTGCACTGGACCCTGCCCGACTACCTGCAGCGCTCGGCACGCCACATCGCCAGCAAAACCGATTGGGACCAGGCCCAGGCCGCAGGCAAGGCCGCAGTGCAATTCGCACTGAAAGGACACAACGCGGTGATGCCGGTGATCGTGCGCACCTCCGATTCCCCCTACAAGTGGAAGATCGAAGCCGCGCCGTTGACCAAGGTCGCCAACCACGAAAAGAAAATGCCGAACAACTTCCTGCGCAAGGATGGCTACGGCATCACCGCCGCCGCACGCACTTACCTGGAACCGCTGATCCGTGGCGAAGCCTATCCGCCCTACGGCCGCGACGGATTGCCGAACTACGTGTCACTGAAAAACGTGGCGGTGAAGAAGAAGCTGGCAAATTGGGAAGGTTGAGTCCATAGGCAAGTGATCGCCGCTGCTTGACCATCGTAGAGCGTAGCTTGCTGCGCTGCCTTTGATCTGACGCGAAAGGCAGCGCAGCAAGCTACGCTCTACGACGGCAAAAAATCGCACCGAGGGAAGCAAAACGACGTAGCGGCGGATGAGCCATCGCATCGTTTGCCTTTGCCACTAGCGCACTAACCCCGCTTGGGCACCAACCCTGCTTGTCCGGCCAGCTTCGCTTCCCGCAGCTTTTCGGCGCGTTCCAGATACAGCGGATGGGTCTGCGGATACTCCTTTGCGGTCAGCGCCAGTGCGCGCTGCAGCGTGGATGCGGCTTCGTTGTAACGGTGCGCCTGCATCAGGGTTTCGGCCAGCGCATCCAGCAGCAAGGCGTTCTGGTAGGCCTGCGGACCCAGGATGCGATCGAGTTGCTGCAACGCATTGCGTTGGACTTGCTCGGCTTGGGACAGCTTGCCCTGTTGCGCCAGCGCGCGGCCCCATTGGCTGGCGGCAAACCAGGTCACGCCATCGTCGTCACCATTGGCTTTGCGGCGCAGTTCGAAAGCGCGGCGATAGTCGTGTTCGGCGGCATCGGCATGCTCCTGGACCAGATGCAGTTTTCCGCGGTTGGTCAGCAATTGGGCAAGCTCGGAAATCGCTTCGGCGGGCATTGCGGCTTCAGCCTGCTCGAACAGGGTTTGCGCTGCGGCGTAATCCTCCCGCTGCACTTTTAACGCGCCATAGCGCGACAACGCGCCAGCCAGCCGCAGGTGTTTGGCGCCCAGGTGGCGGCGTGCAATCGCCAGGGCGCGCGCATACACGGGGTCCGCGTCTTCCAGACGCTGGGCCTGCCGTAGCAAGCTGCCCAGAGCGATCAATGGCGCGACGAGCTGCGCGGAGTTGATGCCGTGCGCGGCTTCGACCTGCGCCACGACATCGCGAAGTGCGGCTTCGGCATCCTGGTCGTGGCGCAGCTGGGTTAGCAGCTGCGCATAGGTCATCGCCGCAGCCAGGGTTTCCGGATCCTGCGGCCCCAGAGTGGCGCGCAATTCAGCCACGGCTTCCCGTGCCAGGGGCAGCGCCTGCTCGCGCTGTTTGCCATTGATCATGGTGTAGGCGAGGACGTGTTTGGCGCGCGCCGCATCTGCCGAATGCGCGATTCCTTTCGCATGCAAGGCGTCGATCACGCGCCGCGCTCGCTCGGCGGCTTGCGGGTAATTGCCAAGATACATCTCTACCGTCGCCAGCTTGCGTTCGGTCTGGAGCGCCTGCGCGCTGCCGATCCCGTAGTCTTGGCTGCGTTCCTGCAAGGCGTCCAGCAGGGTGCGGTGCGCGCCTTCCAGGTCGCCCAGGTTGGCCTGTATTTCGCCAAGATCGTCCAGCAATTCGCCGCGCAGTTCCGGGTCGTCGCCCAGCCGCTGGTCCAGCGCCCGGATACCTTCATCCACGAGTTGCGCGGGCAAGCGGGCGGTTTTTTCATCGCGCGAGAACGGATCCTGTTCGCGGAACACCGACAGCACGAACTCCTTCACCTGTTCGGCACGCGCGGCTTCGCGCCGTGCTTCGCGCGCCTGCCACAGGGCAACGCCCAGGCCGGCCAGCAATGAGACGCAGGCCAGCATCGACACCGCCGCCAGCATGCGGTTGCGCCGCAGCCACAGGCGCATGCGATAGCGACGGCCGCCATCGCGCGCGCGCACGGGCAGCGCCTTTGCCTGGCGATCCAGGTCGTCCTGCAAAGCTTGCACCGTGGGATAGCGATCCTGCGGCAAGCGCCGCAGGCAGCGGGCGGTGATGGCATCCAGGTCACCTTCCAGTTCGTGTGCCGGTAGGGATCCTTGCGGCGCGTCCGCGGCCGCCTTGGAGGGCGGTGCCGGATCCTCGCGCAGCAGCCGGTCTACTGCGCGCGACAGCGGCGTGTCGCCAAACGACCACGGCAAGCGGCCGCACAGCAGTTCATACAGGACCACGCCCAAGGCGTAGATGTCCACTGCAGTGGTCACCGGCCCGCCTTCGATCTGCTCGGGCGCGGCGTGGTCGGGCGTGAACGGCGTGGCGTGGGTCACGCGCGACGACAGCGCGTGCGGATCGATCAGTTTGGCAATGCCGAAGTCCAGTAGTTTCACCTGCCCGCCATCGCTGACCATGATGTTGGACGGCTTCAAGTCGCGGTGGATCACCAGCGCTGCATGCGCATACGCGACCGCAGCGCAGACCTGGTGGAACAGCTTCAGCCGCGTTTGCAGCGGCAATGCCTTGTCTCTGCAATGCGCTGCGATGTCGCTGCCGGCGATGTACTCCATGGCCATCCACGCGCGGCCTTCATGGATGCCGCCATCCAGCAGGCGCGCGATGTTCGGATGGGTCAGCTGGGCCAGGATGCGGCGCTCTTCCTCGAAGCGCTCGGCATGTTGCGAAGCCTCGGCATGCAGCAGTTTGATCGCGGCGCGCTGGGTGAAGCCGCCCTCGGCGCGTTCGGCCAGATAGACCTCGCCCATGCCGCCGCGGCCGACCATGCGCACGATGCGCCAGGCGCCGACACGCGTGTCGGCCGGCAACAGTGCGTCGTCGGCCAGTGGGTTGCCGTGTTGCGCGAGTACCTGTGGCGCCTGGTCCAGGATTGAATCGCCTTCGCTGGCGGCCAGCATTGCTTCCAGCTCGCGGCGTAGTGCGTCGTTTCCGCGACATTGACGGTCCAGGAAACGCGGGCGCTGCGCGGGCGGCAGCTCCAGCAGGTCGGGGAACAAGGCCTCCACCCGCGCCCAGTCGATTCCATCGTCGTGTCCTGCTGTCATGGCCGTTTCCTGGTTGCCGGGCCATGCTGGCGTATACGGCGTGGATTCGTCACATAATGGCGCATCGGTCAGCCTTGGGGAATGGCATGGAAGATAGCGCTACGACGGAGTTGACCACTGGGTTGGACACGCCCGCACCTGACGCGCTCGACGCGACCCATTCGCCGCAGGTGCTGGCCAGGGTGCACGACCTGGTTCCGCTGCTGTACGAGGAACTGCACCGCAGCGCGCGCCGCGAGCGCCGCCGCTTCGCGGTCGGCGACACGCTGGCCACCACGGTGCTGGTCAACGAGGTGTACATGCGGCTGGCGTCCTCGCCGGGCTACGGCACCCGCAGTCATTTTCTTGCGGTGGCCGCCATCGCCATGCGCCGTATCCTGATCGAGGCGATCCGCGCGCAGATGCGGGTCAAGCGCGGCGGCGAATTCCAGCGTGTCGACTTCGAGCACGCGCTGGACGTGGAAATTGCCGACGACGCCAAAATCCTGGCGATCAATGATGCCCTGCAGGTGCTGGCGGAACGTTCGCCACGGCTGGCCAAGATTGCGGAATGCCGCTTCTTTGCCGGCTACAGCGAGCGCGAAACCGCGCAGGCGCTCGAGATCTCCGAGCGCACCGTGCAGCGCGACTGGGCCACCGCCCGGGCCTGGCTGCAACGGCAGGTCGACCAGGCGTTGTAGCCGCACGCCTTGTGTATCGCCGTGCGCTGCAATCATGCAGGCAGGGCATGCATGGTCGTGGCAATGAAGAAGTAGGCCTTGCCCCAGGCGGCGCGCGCGGGTTCGTTGAAGTCGTCGCCCAGGTGCTTGTACAGCGCGCTCATCAGCGCCTCGCCGACTTTGTCGTAGTCCAATGACACCACCCCATAGCCGCGGTGACGTGCACCCAGTGTCACGAGCGGTGCGGTCATTTCC
>JBDTZK010000111.1:0-6511 GCA_040005195.1 Pseudoxanthomonas sp. | reverse complement strand
GACGCTGCTCCAGCAATCCCTGGCCTGGCAACGTGCGTTGCCGGATCCTGCGGGAGAGGCCGTCACCCTGGTCGTGCTTGCACGGTTGCAGCGGTTGTCGGGCGAGAAATCGGCGTCTTTGGAAAGTGCCCAGCTTGCATGGAAGCTGGTGGGTGCCACCGAACTGCAACGAGAGAAGACCCTTGCCTTGCAAGCCCGCATGGAGGCGCACGCTGCCCTCGGACAGAGCGAGCCCGCACTGGCCGTTGCCCGCCAGCTCTACCAGGCACAGATGGACGCCCTCAAAACACAGCGCCTCGAGATATTGGCTGACCTTCAGTCGCGCAATCAGGAAGCGGCCGAGAAACTGGAGGTCGAAAAGCTGCGCAATCAAGCCGAGCTGCAAGGGATGCAACTGCAGAAAGCAGAACTGCTGCGCAACTCGATCATCGCCATGCTGCTGGTCGTGTTGATCGCAGGCCTGGCTCTGCTCCTGATGCAACGCCGCCGGCATAAATTGCTGGCCGAGGTCAGTGCCACCGATCCGCTCACCGGGTTGAAGAACCGCCACGCAGGCACCCACGCATTGAATGCACTGGCCAAGCGCCCGCACGCCGTGACGGGCATGCGCCACGTCCTGTTCCTGATAGACGTGGACCACTTCAAACACATCAATGACACCTATGGACACCATGCGGGTGACAACGTCCTGGCGCAACTGGCCAGCCACTTGCAGGCCGCTTGCAGGCCTGGCGACATGGTCATCCGTTGGGGTGGCGAGGAATTTGTGGTGGCTTGTCCCGACCTGACTTACTAGAAGGCATGTCAGGTGGCGGCACGGATCAACACAGTGATGAAAATGTCCATCGAGATATTGCCCGGACAATCCGAAATGCTGACAGTTTCACTGGGCTTCGCACCCTTCCCTTTTTTCGTCCAGGCCAACGGCAGCGTTCCGCAGAAATGGGACTATGCAATGCGCATGGCGGATCGCGCGCTCTACGCGGCGAAGGATCGGCGAGATGCCTGGACCGGTTTCTGGGGCGGCCCGATGCCATCGGGCTACAGTCTGGATGAAATCCTTGATCAGCCGGATGCAGCGGTTCGCGCAGGCGATATCGAGGTGGTCGCCAGCTACCCATTACCAAGCCATGGGTAATAAACGGTTCGGCCCTGGCACCGGAAACGCGGTCAGTATCTGCCAAGAAGAGTCCAGTTTCGATTCGATTGCACCGTCAGATCGCTTCGCTATGCTCCACGATCAACTGGATCGCCGTGCCACCGCGATAGTCATCCGGTACCAGGCGATAGGCCAACCGAAGGCGTGATGCCGGCGGCTGGTCTTGCCAACCACCAAAATGTATGGCGTTGAGTGCTTCACGTCGTCCTTCGATCTTCAGACTCAACTTGAGATGGCGTTCCCCAACCACGCGCCAGTCGATGACGTCGAATTCGCCGTCGAAAAGCGGCTCGGCGAAGGCTTGTCCCCATGGACCCGCATTGCGTAAGGCTCCGGCATGCAGGAAATCGAATTCCTCGGCAATCAATTCGCCGTCACTCAACAGCTCTGCCTGCAGCATCGCAGGATCGAGCATGGACAACGCCTGGGCGCGGAAAGCCGCTTCAAATGCGGCCAGATCGCTTTCTTCAAGGCTCAAACCTGCCGCCATGGCATGGCCCCCGAACTTTCCCATCAAACCAGGATTGGCGCTGTCCACGTTGGCCAGTGCGTCGCGGATATGGAAACCCGGAATGGAACGGGCCGAGCCACGCAAGGTACTGCTGCCGGGCTCGGACGGCGCAAACGCGATGACCGGACGATGCAGTTTTTCCTTCATTTTCGACGCTACCAGGCCGACCACGCCGGGATGCCATTCCGGGTCGAAAAGACACAGCGCAATGGGCGTGTTTCCTTGCATGTCATGGCCGAGACGCGCGAGTGCCGATTCTGCTTCATCAGTCATCTGCTGTTGCACCCCACGGCGTTCGGCATTGATGCCGTGCAAGAGATTCGCCAGCTCTGCTGCTTGTATAGCATCGTCGGTCAACAGGCATTCGATGCCCATGGCCATGTCTTCCAGGCGACCTGCTGCGTTAAGGCGTGGCGCAATGGCGAAACCGATGTCGGCGGCCGTCAGCCGGGAGGACTCGCGGCCAGAGACTTCGATCAACGCACGCAACCATGCACAACCCTGCCCTGCCCGCAGCCTTCGCAAGCCTGCGGCTACCAGAGCACGGTTATTGATATCCAGCGGCACCAGGTCCGCGACGGTGCCTACGGCAACCAGGTCCAGCAGCACGGAAAGGTCAGGCTGATCGTGCGCGATGGCGCCTGCGTCACGCAGTCGTTTCCGCAAGGCCAGCAAGACGTAGAACATGACGCCTACGCCGGCCAGCATCTTGCTGGGGAAAGCGTCACCGCGACAATTGGGATTGACGATGGCATCAGCAGGCGGCAATCGCTCGCCTGGCAGATGATGGTCGGTCACCAGTACTTTCCAGCCAAGCGACTTTGCCGCGGCGATGCCGGCGTGGCAGGCGATGCCGTGGTCAACGGTAACCAACAAATCAGGTTTCAGCGCAGCAAGCTCGGCCACCAGCGCGGGCGACAATCCATACCCATGCACCATGCGATTGGGCACCGCAGGTGTTACCCGTGTCGCCCCCAGCATACGCAGGCCGCGCACGCCCACCGCGCAAGCAGTGGCGCCATCGCAATCGAAATCCCCGACCACCACGATGTGCTGATTAGCGGCGATGGCCTCGGCAAGCAACGCAGTCGCATCGACCAGGCCGCCGAGCGTGTCGGGTGAGAGCAGTTGCGCCAATTTGGGTTGTGCCTGTTCGATGCTGTCGGCACCACGTCCGGCGTAAATGCGGCGCAACAACGGGGAAAGCGTGTCAGGCCAGTGCCCTGGCGCGTCGAACTGGCGTCGACGGATTCTAGGGGCTGTGCTCATGCGAGCGCGGAGAGGGTCTTGCGCCAGAAACGCCAACGCTGCCCGCGGCGCAGATGGAAGATTGCGCCGTCTTCGAAGTCCAGAGTCAGCGACTGCAATTCGCCATCACGCACCGCCTGCAACAGAGGCTGCACGGCATCACGGGCCAGCATGCCCAGGTCGCGCAGGTGGCGAAGGTCCACCAGGGCATCCACTTCAACATTGTCGGCAGTGTCGTTGGACACGCCTGCAGCACTGGCCAGTGACTGCAGCAGGACATCGTTGCCCTTCACTTGCCGGTAGCGCGTGCGCACGAAATCCGGTGAAGCGCCCGCACCCCAGAACCAGAGTGAGTTCACGGCAGGCTTGCCTAGCGAGGCACGCATCGCATTCCATGGATGGTTATGCAGGACGATCTGCGCCTCGGTCAGCAATGCGCGCCAGCGGCGTCCGAGGTCGCCTTCCGGTAGATGCGCAAACAGGTCTTCACCCAGCACCTCGTCCGGTGATGCGAACACGGGCAGCTTTGATTCACGCGGCAGGCGCAGATACCAGCGTGAGGGATGCGGTGCATCCAGTAAAAAACCCGCATCACCAAACAGCGGGCGCAGCGCAGGCAACAACTGGGCGACGTCTTCAGTGCTGAGTGCAAGCGCCTCGCCATGCGAGAGCATTCGCGCGCCGCCCATGTCGGGCGCCACATGGGCCGGGTCCACACGCAACCAAGTGGACTGCGCCGCATCACCGCTGTCATGCCGGCGGGTAAGCGCGGCGATCGGCCAGTGGTCCGGGATCAACTGGAAATGGCGGCGCAACTGCTCCCGGCTGCCCGGGTTACCGGACTCGCGGTCCGCCTGGGCCAGTGCCTTGGCAAGTGCAGGTGGCAGCGGCTGGCCTGCGAAGCGCGAAACCAGAGGCAGCAACAGGGTCGCCGAAGCCATCGTCAGGTTCGGTCAGCCGGCGTACGCGACGCTGACAATCTCGTATTCGCGCTGGCCTGCGGGCGCGTCGATGGTGACCGAATCGCCTTCGTTCTTGCCGATCAACGCGCGTGCAATCGGCGAAGAAATCGCGATCATCGCCAGTTTTATGTCGGCTTCCAGGTCACCGACGATCTGGTATTTCTTCTCCTCGTCGGTTTCCACGTCGGCCAGAGTGACGGTCGCGCCGAAGACGACACGCGTACCCGCGTTGAGCTGGGCCACATCGATGACTTCCGCATGTGACAGCTCGCCTTCGAGCTGCTTGATGCGGCCTTCGATAAAGCTCTGCTGCTCGCGTGCGGCGTGGTATTCGGCATTCTCCTTCAAGTCACCATGCGCACGCGCTTCGGCGATCGCAGTAATGACCTCGGGGCGTTTTACGGATTTGAGCTGGTCCAGTTCGTCACGCAAACGTTGCGCGCCTTTCATGGTCAGTGGTGCTCTCATGGGTGTGCTCTCATGGATGTGACCTCACGCCTGCAACTCCTTGTGCAATTCCTGCAGCGCCCAGACAGGGCCGGTGCCGCGGAACTCCAGCGAATGCACCAGCGCCTTGGCGCCGGCAATGGTGGTGGAATAGGTAACGCGGTGTTGCAACGCCTCGCGCCGTATCGAGAAGGAGTCGGTAATGGCCTGGCGTCCTTCTGTCGTGTTGACGATATACACGATTTCGCCGTTCTTGATCAGGTCGACGATATGCGGGCGACCTTCCACTACCTTGTTGATCTGGTCGCAGGCATGACCGTTCTGTTGCAGCCAGGCGCAGGTGCCGCGCGTGGCCACCAGCGTGTAGCCGCGCGCGATCAGATCCTTGGCCACTGGCAGCACGCGTGACTTGTCCGGGTCGCGCACCGACAGGAAGACCTTGCCGACCGGTGGCGCCTTGATGCCACCTGCTTCCTGCGCACGTGCAAAGGCCGCGCCGAAGTTGCGGCCCACACCCATGACCTCGCCGGTGGAACGCATCTCCGGGCCAAGGATCGGGTCGACACCCTGGAACTTGGCGAAGGGGAAAATCGCTTCCTTGACTGAATAATAGTGCGGCACGATTTCCTTGGTGGCGCCCTGCTCCGCCAGCGACTTGCCGGCCATGCAGCGTGCAGCAATCTTGGCCAGCGGCATGCCCGTGGCCTTGGACACGAAGGGCACCGTGCGCGAGGCACGCGGATTCACTTCCAGCAGGTAGATGGTGTCTTCGCCCGCCTCGTTGGTCTGGATGGCGAACTGGGTGTTCATCAACCCCACCACGTTCAAGGCCTTGGCAAGTTCGACCACCTGGCGCCGCAGTTCTGCCTGCGTGCTGGCGGAAAGGGAATACGGTGGCAGTGAGCATGACGAGTCACCGGAATGCACACCGGCTTCCTCGATGTGTTCCATCACGCCACCCACGAGTACCGCACCCGTGCTGTCGGCAATGATGTCCACGTCGACTTCCACGGCATTGTCGAGGAAGCGGTCCAGCAGGACGGGTGAATCGTTGGAAACCTTGACCGCATCGCGCACGTAGCGCGCCAGGTCTGATTCGCCGTAGACAATCTCCATGGCCCGGCCACCGAGCACATACGACGGACGCACCACCAGCGGATAGCCGATCTCGCGCGCCAGCACCAGGGCTTCCTGGTCATTGCGGGCAATACGATTCGGGGGCTGCTTCAGCCCCAGCTTATCGACCAGTTGCTGGAAGCGTTCGCGGTCTTCGGCCAGATCGATGGAATCGGGCGAGGTACCAATCACCGGTACGCCATTGGCTTCCAGCGCCTGCGCCAGCTTCAGCGGCGTCTGCCCGCCGTATTGCACGATCACGCCCTTGGGCTTTTCGAGCTCCACGATCTCCAGCACGTCTTCCAGCGTCAGCGGCTCGAAGTACAGGCGGTCGGAGGTGTCGAAATCGGTGGACACGGTCTCGGGATTGCAGTTGACCATGATGGTTTCGAAGCCATCATCGCGAAGCGCAAGCGCGGCATGCACGCAGCAATAGTCGAACTCGATGCCTTGGCCGATGCGATTGGGGCCGCCGCCCAGAATCATGATCTTGTCACGGCCCGTGGGTTCGGCCTCGCATTCGTCTTCGTACGTCGAGTACAGATACGCAGTGCTGGTGGAAAACTCGGCAGCGCAGGAATCCACGCGCTTGTAAACCGGCTTCACCTTGTGTGTATTGCGCAGTGCACGCACCGCAGCTTCGTCCGTGTCTACCAGCTGCGCCAGCCTGGCATCGGAGAAACCGGCGCGCTTGAGCTTGCGCAAACGACCTGCATCGAGTGAAACCAGGCCTTCGACGGCAAGCTGCTTCTCTTCAGAGATGATCTCTTCGATCTGATCCAGGAACCACGGATCGATAAAGGACAGCGCATGCACATCTTCCACGCTCATGCCGGCACGGAAGGCATCAGCCACATAGAACAGGCGCTCGGGGCCTGGCTCCTTCATTTCGCGGCGCAGGAGGGTCAAGTCATCCGCGCTTTCCAGATCAAGCCCGGTCGGGTCAAGGCCCACCTTGCCGGTTTCCAGTCCACGCAACGCCTTCTGCAGTGATTCCTGGAAGGTGCGGCCCATCGCCATCACCTCACCCACGGATTTCATCTGCGTGGTCAGGCGTGCATCGGCAGC
>JBDTZK010000110.1:0-6527 GCA_040005195.1 Pseudoxanthomonas sp. | reverse complement strand
TCGATGGCCGGGTCCGGCAGCGAAGGCGTTTCCTGGGCCACGCTGGCAATGCGGACCTTGCCGGGCAGGTCGATATCGCCTTTATCGGCGTCTATCTCGTTGCGGATGGCGGCGAACAGGCTGGACTTGCCGGTGCCGTTGCGGCCCACCACGCCCACACGATAGCCGGCGTGCATGGTCAGGTCGACATCGGACAGGAGCAGGCGTTCGCCCCTGCGCAGGGCGAAATTACGTAAGGAAATCACGGGATGACCCAGGGTTATTAACGAAATTGCGGCCCATAGTTTATCTATTACCAGCCGTCAGACGATTGTTAATAAATCATTGACCCCCATCTTCCAATGCTGTAACCCATTACCCGGTGCGCAGGAAAGCACGCAAATACCCACGGATGGGGCGCATTAGTGTCCTTCCCTGAAGTCCTTTGAACCCTGAAATTCTTGAACCTGTCTCCCCCTGGAGTAGCCATGAACCGCAAGCCATCCCCCCTGACCGTCGCGATCTTCCTCGCGCTGGCCGCCTCCCCCGCCCTCGTCTTTGCCCAGGAAGCGCGTGAAAGCGCGACTACCCTCGACACCGTGATCGTGACCGGTACCCGGGTGGCGGACCGCACCGTCGCCGAATCGCAATCCCCTATCGACATCATTACGCCCGAGGCTCTGCAGGCCACCGGCACCACCGAGCTGGCCACTGCCCTCGCCCGCGCGCTGCCCTCGCTGAATTTCCCGCGCCCGGCAGTAACCGACGGCACCAGCGCCATCCGCCCGGCACAGCTGCGCGGCCTTTCACCGGACCAGGTGTTGATTCTGGTCAACGGCAAGCGCCGCCACACCTCCGCGCTGCTCAATGTCAACGGCAGCATCGGTCGCGGCTCCTCGGCGGCAGACTTGAACACCATTCCGGTCGCTTCGATCGCACGCGTGGAAGTGCTGCGTGACGGCGCATCGGCGCAATACGGTTCCGACGCCATCGCCGGCGTGGTCAACCTGGTGCTGAAGGGTTCGGAGAAAGGCGGCAGCCTGTCGCTGGACCTCGGTCAGTACAAGGAAGGCGACGGCAAACAGTTCCAGTTGTCGGGTGACACCGGGATTGGATTTGCCGATGACCGTGGCTTTTTGCACGTGGCAGGGCAGCTGACCCAGCAGAAAGAGACCAACCGTGCCGGTGCCTACCAGCCCTTCAATGGCATTCCCGCGCCGAATACCGGCAACAACGGCGACGTGGGTGAAGTCAGTTTCATCTACGGCGATCCCATCGTCGATGCGGCGGCGGTCTCACTCAACAGCGGCTTCAAGTTCAGCGACAACATCAGCGGCTACGCCACGGCCATGGCCAGCAACCGCGATATCACCTCGTTCGCTTTCTATCGGGCCAGCGGCAACAGCAACAACATTCTGTCCATCCATCCAGACGGTTTCGTGCCCGAGATCAGCATGCTGTCCAAGGACCGTTCGCTGGTTGCCGGGGTCAAGGGCAGCACCGAATCGGGCTGGAACTGGGACCTCAGCTACAACTACGGGTACAACCACATCGATTTCTGGACCCAGAACAGCTTGAACCGCAGCCTGGGGCCGAACAGCCCGACCCGCTTCTACGATGGCGCGCTCGAGTACACCCAGAACATGGTCAATGCCGACGTCACCAAAACCGTGGACTGGGGCCTGGCTTATCCCGCCACGCTGTCATTCGGTGCCGAGTACCGCAGCGAGAAGTGGAACCAGTCTCCGGGCGAACCCGACTCCTACGCCGCGGGCACCTTTGGTGGCGCAGCGGGAGCGCAGGGCTTCGCCGGCTTCACCCCGAAGAACGCCATCCAGTCCGACCGTGACAGTTATGCCGTGTATGCGGGCCTGGAAGCAGACATCACCGACAAGTTCTCCGCCGGTCTGGCCGCGCGTTACGAAGACTATTCCGATTTCGGCAGCGAGACCTCGGGCAAGTTGTCCGCGCGCTATGCGTTCACCGACAGCGTGGCGCTGCGTGCAACGGTGGCCTCCGGGTTCCGTGCGCCTTCTCTGGCTCAGCAGTATTACCAGGCCGTGACCACCAACTTCACCGGTGGTGTGGCATTCGAGTCGGGCACGTTCCCGGTTGGCAGCGCCGCCGCCATCGCACTCGGTGCCGAACCTTTGACTGCCGAGACCTCGCTCTCGTACAGCCTTGGGCTGGTGCTGCAGCCCGTGGACCGCCTGTACGTCACCATCGATGGCTACCAGATCGATATCGATGATCGCATCGTGCTGTCTTCCAACCTGCCGGCCAACGCGGCCATGACCGCGTTGCTGGCCAGCTTGGGCATCACCAACGTCACCAGTGCGCGCTACTTCACCAATGCCATAGATACGCGCAGCCGTGGCGTGGACGTGGTGGCCAGCTACCAGATACCTCTGGCGAACAGCGGGCTGAACCTCACTGCGGGCTACAACTACAACGAGACCGAAGTGACCGCGATTGCGGCCAATCCGCCAGCGCTCGACGCACTCGGTGGTTCGCTGCAGCGTATCGGACGCGATGAACAGGGCCGCATCGAAGAAGGTTATCCCCGTAACAAGGTGCTGTTGAACGCGGTGTGGAACCTGCAGGACTGGGACTTGAGCCTGGGAGCGACGCGTTATGGCGAATTCGTGACACGCAATGCGTCGGTCGCTGCGCAGGATCAGACCTACGGCGCAATGTGGGTGCTCGATGCTTCGGCGAGTCTGAAATCCGGCAACTGGACACTGACCCTGGGTGCCGACAACGTCACCGACGAATATCCGGACAAGACATTGGCCATCAATGCGAATAACGGCCACCTGCCTTACAGCAGCCAATCGCCGTCCGGTTTCAACGGCGCGTATTACTACGGCAGGATCAACTACAAGTGGTAATCGGCTAGATTCCCTTGCCGTCAATGCACGACCAAGCCCCGGCCACGCCGGGGCTTTTTTTCGCCTGTCATTACATGCACGGCATGCTCACCGCGCGCTGCGCATGAATAGGCAGTCAGTTCCAATTTGCCCTGAAACAACGCATCAGCGACACTTGTTTCCACTCAGACGATGCCGGATAGCGAATGCCCCATGACACCGACCTGATCGACATCATTGCGGTCGGCCTCGCGGTCGCGTTCGTTCTCGGTGCCATCGCCAATCGTTTCAAGCTCTCTCCACTGGTCGGCTACCTGCTGGCCGGCATTGTGGTGGGGCCCTTCACCCCCGGCTTCGTCGCCGACCAGGAGCTGGCGACGCAGTTGTCCGAACTCGGTGTGATGCTGCTGATGTTCGGCGTGGGCCTGCACTTCTCGCTGGCCGACCTGATGAAGGTCAAGTCCATCGCCATTCCAGGCGCCATCGTGCAGATCCTGGTCGCGACGCTGCTGGGCTGGCTACTGGCCTGGTTCATGGGCTGGTCGCACCTGCAGGGTTTCGTGTTCGGCCTGGCCTTGTCCGTCGCCAGTACCGTGGTGCTGCTGCGTGCCATGGAAGAACGACGCCTGCTGGATACCAACCGCGGCAAGATTGCGATCGGCTGGCTGATCGTCGAAGACCTGGTGATGGTGCTGGCCCTGGTGCTGCTGCCTGCAATGGCCGGCGCAATCGGCGACAGCAGCACGGCCGATGCCGCCGCACAGATCAGCGGCGCAGCAGTCGAGGCTGCGCAGGAAGAATCCAACCCCGCCTGGGCGATCGCCAAGGCGCTCGGTATCACGCTGTTGCAGGTCAGCGCTTTCGTGGCCGTGATGCTGGTGGTGGGCAAGCGCGTGATCCCGTGGACGCTGGAGAAGATCGCGGCGACCGGTTCGCGTGAGCTGTTCACGCTGTCGGTGCTGGCCATTGCGCTGGGCGTCGCGTTTGGGTCCGCCAAGTTGTTCGGAGTGTCGTTCGCACTGGGTGCGTTCTTCGCCGGCATGCTGTTGAACGAATCGGAACTCAGCCACAAGGCGGCGAACGATTCGCTGCCACTGCGCGATGCCTTCGCGGTGTTGTTCTTCGTTTCGGTCGGCATGCTGTTCGACCCGACGATCATCGTGCAGCATCCCTGGCAAGTGCTGGCCACCTTCCTGATCATCGTGTTCGGCAAGTCGCTTGCGGCCTTCGCCATCGTACGTGCGTTCGGCCATCCCACCGGCACCGCGCTGACCATTTCCGCCAGCCTGGCGCAGATCGGCGAATTCTCCTTCATCCTCGCGGGCCTGGGCTTGAGCCTGAAAATCCTGCCGCAGGAAGGACACGACATGGTCCTGGCCGGCGCATTGTTGTCCATCGTCGCCAATCCATTCCTGTTCGTGGCCTTGGACAAGTGGAAGGCGCGCAACGAAAAAGAAGCCGCAGCGCCGGAGGCAGTAGAACCACCACCGGGCCCGACACTGGTCGCAAAGGACCACGCCATCGTGATCGGCTACGGTCGTGTTGGCAGCATCCTGGCCGATGTACTGCGTGAGCGCGGGATTCCGCTGGTCGTGATCGACGACAGCGGCCACAACATCGAGAAGGCACACGCCGCAGGTATTCCAGGCATCCGTGGCAGCGCTGCGGCAGACCGCGTGTTGGCCGAAGCGCAGCCCGAGAAAGCCAAAATCGCGATTCTGGCGATACCGCAGCCACTGGAAGCAGGCGAAGCCATTGCCAAGTTGCGCGCCCTCAATCCATCGTTGACGGTGCTGGCGCGGGCGCACAGTGATGCCGAGGTAAAACATCTGCTGGCCCACGGCGCCGACGGCGCGATCATGGCAGAGCGCGAGCTGGCGCACTCGCTTGCGGAAATGGTGATGGCCACACCGCCGTATCGCGCTCTGCGCACTGTGACCACAAACACCTGAGGGCAAACACCTCTGCACAAACGGCAGACCAAAAAAACCCCGGCAATACCGGGGTTTTTTTTCACCAGGCTGCAGAAATTTGCGAATTCAGCGTGCCTCGAGCGTGAACTTGCTGAAGGCGACGCCCAGATCCCAGCCCTCGCCCTTGCCTGACAAGGCCAGTGACACCTTGCCGTTGGTCATTGCCTGACCAATGGCAGACTTGCTGGCGCCGGCGGTTGCTTCGGCTGAGGCATAACTGCCCAATACATCGCGGATCTTGCTGACCTGCGCGAACTCGCCAAAACCATTGGTGATCTTGGACTTGCCAACGGTCAGCCCACCACCCTTCGCGGAAATTTTGACTGCCAGTGATTGGCCATTGCTGCACTTGACGGTGCCGGTACCCGACGTGGTCTTGTAGAAGACCGACCAGCTGGAAGAGCTGAAAGTAAGCTTGCAGGTGAGATCCTGCGCCGAAGCGGGTGCGGCCGAGAGTGCCAGGGCCAAGGCCAGTGCGCCGCCGATGAGTGTCTTTTGCATGCGTATTTCTCCTGAAATGCATCATGTGATCAAGGAGGTCGCGGCAAGCCGCCACCGGTGACTGCAACCAACTGCAGAGTTCAGCGGATCGTAGGCGCCCTATCGAGGCGTGTCGATTAAAGTCGCGTGAAAAGCGCCGCCTCGTTGCAAGCCGCTTCAGATGGCAGCCAGTCCCGGCATGGGCATCGCATCAGATGCGATACACGCAACAGCGGTCTTCAATGTGCCGGGGGAGCGATCTCGGCCAGCACGTCGGTCAAGGGGCGTGGCGGGGTAATCAGGTAGCCCTGTATGAAATCGACGCCGAGTTCCTGCAGGCACGCCACGGTCTCTTCGTCTTCCACGAACTCGGCCACGGTCCGGGCACCGAATGCCTGTGCAATGGCCACTGATGCTTTCACCAGCGCATAATCCTTGCCGTGCTGGGTGACGTTGCGAATGAACGAGCCATCGATCTTGATGACATCCAGAGGCAATGCCTTCAGCCGCTCGAAGCTCTGCATGCCAACGCCGAAATCATCGATAGCGATGCTGCAGCCTTGCGCACGCAGTTCATCCAGCAGCGAGCTGGCCACTGCGGTGCTGGAGATCGCGGCAGTCTCGGTGATCTCGAAGCACAGGCGGGAAAGTGGCAGCGGCGAATCCGCCAACAGGCTGCGCAACTGCTTCTGGAAGGAAGCCGAGGCCAGGCTCTGCCCGGTCAGGTTGATGCCGATACGTTCGCAATATGCCAAGGCCTCTGGTGCAGCCCGCAATTGCTGGAACAATGCATTCAACACGGCAAGATCCAGCTCCACGCCCCGCCCCGCCGCTTCTATAGGCCCCAGGAATCGCGAGGGCATGATCAGTTCGCCCGCCGGGTTGCGCAGGCGGCACAGCACTTCGCCATGCAACTTGCCAGATGCACGCGCCGTGGGGCCAGCCACGTGATCAGCCAACGACCGGATCGGCTGGAAATACAGCACGACCCGTTGATTGCGCAGACACGCCAGCGCCTCGGCAGCGTCATACATCTGTTGGCGTTGCGTCTCATGGCGGCTGGCAGCGTCGTGCTGGTCGTACAACGGCCGCACTTCGTTGTGCCGTTTTGCCTCGAACGCCAGATCCGAGGCGGCGAGCAATGCGGCATCCACAGCGCAACGCGATGCAGTCGCGTATTCGGCAACGCCCATGTAGGGCAGCAGGTGCAGCCGTTGACCACCGG
>JBDTZK010000109.1:0-6535 GCA_040005195.1 Pseudoxanthomonas sp. | reverse complement strand
GTCGCGGTGAGTCAGCTTGAACCATGCACGGGCGAAGGCATCGGCGAACTGGTCCGGGTTCTCCAGGAAGCGACGCGAAATCTTTTCGTAGGCAGGATCGAAGCGTAGCGACAGGTCAGTGGTGAGCATCGTCGGCAGCAGTTTTTTCGATGCGTCATAGGCATGCGGAATCGAAGGTTCCGCGTGCTTGGCGACCCACTGATGCGCGCCGGCCGGACTCTTGGTCAGTTCCCACTCGAAACCGAACAGGTGCTCGAAGAAATCATGGCTCCATTGGGCCGGCGTTTTCGTCCACGTGACCTCAAGGCCGCTGGTGATGGTGTCGGCGCCTTTGCCGCTGCCGAACTTGTTGTGCCAGCCGAGGCCGGCTTGTTCCAGGTCACCGGCTTCAGGCTCGTGCCCGACATTGTCGGCCGGACCAGCGCCGTGGGTCTTGCCGAAGCTGTGGCCGCCGGCAATCAGCGCGACGGTTTCTTCATCGTTCATCGCCATCCGGGCAAAGGTGTCGCGAATGTCCTTCGCCGCCAGCAGCGGATCGGGATTGCCATCGGGGCCTTCCGGATTGACGTAGATCAGACCCATCTGCACCGCAGCCAGTGGGTTCTCCAGATCGCGTGTGTGCACGACTTCGCTGTCGTCGTCCTTCACCAGCACGCCGTGGGGGGCGTCAACGCCCGGCGAGCCTTTCGAATAGCGCACGTCGCCACCCAGCCATTTGTCCTCGCGACCCCAGTACACGTCCAGGTCCGGCTCCCAGGTGTCCTCGCGGCCACCGGCAAAACCGAAGGTCTTGAAGCCCATGGTCTCCAGGGCGACGTTGCCGGTCAGGATCATCAGGTCAGCCCAGGAAATAGCCGCGCCATACTTCTGCTTGATGGGCCACAGCAACCGGCGCGCCTTGTCCAGGCTGACGTTGTCGGGCCAGCTGTTGAGTGGGGCGAAACGCTGCTGTCCACGACCGCCACCACCGCGCCCGTCGCCAATGCGGTAGGTGCCTGCGCTGTGCCAGGCCATGCGCACGAACAGGCCACCGTAGTGTCCGAAATCGGCCGGCCACCAGTCCTGCGAGTCGGTCATCAACGCTGCCAGGTCCTGCTTGAGCGCGGCGTAATCGAGGCCTTTGAATGCTTCGGCGTAATTGAAGTCCCCGCCCATCGGATCTGACTTCGAGGAATGCTGGTTCAGCAGATCCAGCCGCAGTTGCTTGGGCCACCAGTCGCGATTGGTAGTGCCGCCGCCGGCGGTCTGGTGGAACGGGCACTTGGATTCGGTGGACATGGCGCTTTACCTCTGGTGTCGGCTGACGTCGTGATTGACGTTGGCGATCGCTGAGCAGGTTAGCCACTGCAATTGATTAATGAAAATCGTTTTTCACAAACGTTTCGATAGGACAACTCAATGGCGCAACGTAGGTTGGGCTACGCCGCCGACACACGGGAAACCGGGCGCATGCGTGCGTAGGGGGCGTAGCACCGACCTGCGAGACGCTTCGCCGCCAGCATCCATAGTGGAAAGGTAAAGCCACTATCCTGTGGCGATGGCCATCCGTGCGACCCGTTTGCTGCATCTGCTCGACGCCCTGCGTGGACGCCGCCGTCCGGTAGCCGGTGCCCAGCTCGCTACCGCGCTGGGCGTCAGCCTGCGCACGCTGTACCGCGATATCGCCACCCTGCGTGCGCAGGGCGCCGACATCCTCGGCGATCCCGGCGTGGGTTATGTGCTGAGTCCCGGTTTCCTGCTGCCGGCGCTGAATTTCAGCGAGGACGAACTGGAGGCGCTGACCCTGGGCGCGCGTTGGGTGGCGCGTCAGGCCGATCCGGAGCTGGCGCAGGCGGCCCAGCGCGCGGTGGCGCGGATCGCCGCCACGCTGCCTGGGAACCTGCGTCTGGCGATCGAGACCAGCGGGTTGTTGGTGCCTGGCACCAGGGAAGCACAGCCGCCAGCGCCGTGGCTGCCGGTAATGCGCCATGGCATCCGACTCGAGCACGTGCTGCGAATGGAGTACGCCGATGCGAACGGTGTCGCCTCGCGACGGATGATCTGGCCATTCGCGATGGCCTTCTTTGATGGCTATGGCATGATCGCCGCGTGGTGTGAACTGCGCCGCGATTTCCGCCACTTCCGCGCCGACCTGGTGCTGGCCTTGGCCGACGACGGCGAACGCTACCCCTCGCGCCGCCATCTGCTGATCAAGCGCTGGCGCGCAGCAACCGGTTACGGCATCGACTGCTGACACTAACTGTCAGCAGGGCAGGGCCACACTGCAGGCCATCCACAACGGAGTCTGCCCATGTCCAACGAGATCGTGCTCTATACCCACCCCATGTCGCGCGGCCGTGTCGCCCGCTGGATGCTGGAGGAAACCGGCCTGCCGTATCAGACGGTGATCCTCGACTACGGCACCACGATGAAGGCGCCGGACTACCTGGCGGTCAACCCGATGGGCAAAGTACCGGCGCTGCGCCACGGCGACGCCGAGGTCACCGAGACCGCGGCGATCTGCGCCTATCTCGCCGACCTGGTACCGGAGCGGCAATTGGCGCCGCCGCCGGGATCGCCGGCACGCGCCGCTTACTATCGCTGGCTGTTTTTCCTGGCCGGTCCGCTTGAGTCGTTGTTGACCGCCAAGCAGGGTGGGGTGCTGGCGCCGGCGCGCAGTGCCGGCTACGGCAACGAGGCCGATGTGTTGCACACGCTGGAACAGGCGCTTGAGGGCCGGGAGCATCTGGCTGGCGACCATTTCAGCGCGGTCGATTTGTATGTCGCCGCATGCCTGGGGTTCTATCTGCGTATCGGCCTGCTCGAAGCGCGCCCGGCGTTCGCCGCGTTCGCACAGCACCATGGCGCCAGGCCTGCTGCGCTGAGTGCAGGTGCCATTGACGATGCACTGATCGCCGCGCATCCGAATCCGGATATGCCGCCCAGCGTGCTGACGCCTGCTTGAGCGATGGATACGGCGCTTCCCGTGCAAACTCGGCCGGGCTAAAGCAGCGACTTGAGGCGGTAAAGCGCCTCAAGCGCCTGCTTGGGCGACAGTTCGTCCGGGTCCAGTGCTGCCAGTGCATCCTGCGCAGCCGAAGATGCGGCAGCGAACAGGCCGAACTGCTGCGGCTGGTCCAGTGCCTGCGGGGTCATCTGTGCGGCGTGGGTTTCTCCGCCGCGCTGTTCCAGTTCGGCCAGTCGTCGGCGCGCCTGTTGCACAGTGGTCTTCGGCAGGCCGGCCAGCGCGGCGACCTGCAGGCCGAAGCTGCGGTCGGCCGGGCCATCTTTCACGGCATGCATGAAGACCAGTGAATCTCCGTGCTCCACCGCATCCAGATGCACATTGGCGATGCCGCTGCCGGGTTCGGCCAGCGCGGTGAGTTCGAAATAGTGTGTGGCGAACAAGGTATGACAGCGATTGGTCGCGGCAAGATGCCGTGCGACGGCGTCGGCCAATGCAAGTCCGTCGTAAGTCGACGTGCCACGACCGATCTCGTCCATCAGTACCAGTGACTGCGGCGTGGCGTGATGCAGGATGTAGCTGGTTTCGGCCATTTCCACCATGAAGGTGGATTGCCCGCGTGCCAGATCGTCGCCCGCGCCGATGCGGGTAAGGATGCGATCCGTCGGGCCGATCGAAGCGCGCGAGGCCGGCACGAAGCTGCCGATGTGCGCCAGCAGCACGATCAGCGCGTTCTGGCGCATGTAGGTACTTTTGCCGCCCATGTTGGGGCCGGTGATGACCAGCATCCTGCGCTCGTCGTTCAAGACCAGGTCGTTGGGTTCGAACGGTTCTTCGCGCACTGCTTCCACCACCGGGTGCCGACCGCGTTCGATGTGCAGGCCGGGCTCCTCGCGCAAGTCCGGACGCGACCAGTCCAGTGCCTGGGCGCGTTCGCTGAAGCCGGCGAGTACGTCGAGCTCGCTCAAAGCGGCGGCGCAACGCTTCAAGGGCTCAAGTGCCTCGCCTAGTGCATCCAGCAACTGTTCGTACAGCACCTTCTCACGCGACAGGGAACGCTCGCGTGCCGACAGTACCTTGTCTTCGAATGATTTCAGTTCTTCGGTGATGTAACGCTCGGCGTTGCTCAGCGTTTGTCGACGGGTGTAATGCACCGGCGCGCGTTCGGACAGCGCCTTGCTGATTTCGATGTAATAACCGTGTACGCGGTTGTAGCCGACTTTCAGCGAGTTGATGCCGCTGCTTTCGCGTTCACGGGTTTCAAGGTCGATCAGGAACTGGTCCGCATGCGTGCTTAGGCGGCGCAGTTCGTCCAGTTCGGCATCGTGGCCGGTGGCGATGATGCCACCATCGCTGAGCTTCATCGGCGGTTGTTCGGCGACCGCCCCGGCGAGCAACTGTGCGCTGTCGGCGTGTTCTCCCAGTTCAGTGGAAAGCGCCTGCAGGCGCGGCGAATCCAGTAGAGCCAGTGCGTCACGGATGCCAGGCAGCATCGCCAGTCCATCGCGCAAGGTGGACAGGTCACGTGGTCGTGCCGAACGCAAGGCAACACGGGTGAGTATCCGTTCGATGTCGCCCAAGCCGCGGAATCGCTCGCGCAGTGCATCGTCCGCACGGCTGTCCATGAGCGTGGCGACCGCCTGGTGGCGTTCACCCAAAACCTTCTGGCTGCGCAGGGGGCGGTGCAGCCAGCGTCGCAGCAAGCGGCCACCCATGGGACTGACGGTGGAGTCGAGAACACCGAGCAAGGTGTTTTTGGTGTCTCCATCGACACGCGTGTCCAGTTCCAGGTGACGGCGCGTGGCGGCGTTCATGGCGATCGCCTCACCGGCCGATTCCACGGTGATGGCCGTCAGGTGGGGCAGCCGCTGCCTCTGGGTTTCTTCAACGTAGCCCAGCAGCGCACCTGCAGCTGCGGTCGCCAATGGGCGGTCTTCGATGCCAAAGCCGGTCAGGTCGTGCAGGCCAAAGAATGCCAACAGCTGGCGTCGGCCACTGTCGGCATCGAACAGCCACGGCGCGCGTCGGCGCATACCCGTGCGGGCTTGCAGGAAAGCGGGCAGGCCTTCTTCATCCGGAATCAGTAATTCGGCGGGCTCAAGCCGGGAGAGCTCGGCTTCCAGCGCGTCGGCGTTTTCCACTTCGTTGACCAGGAAACGCCCACCGGCCAGGTCAGCCCACGCCAGGCCATACCCCGCTTTGCCGCGTGACACTGCCATAAGCAAGGTGTCGCGGCGTTCGTTCAACAGCGCTTCGTCGGTCACCGTACCTGGGGTGACTACACGCACCACTTTGCGTTCGACCAGGCCTTTGGCCAGGGCCGGATCACCGATCTGCTCACAGATCGCCACCGATTCACCCAGCGCCACCAGTCGGGCCAGATAGCCCTCATGCGCATGCACTGGCACACCCGCCATGGGGATAGGTGCACCGGCCGAGCTGCCGCGCTGGGTCAGCGTGATATCCAGCAATCGCGCCGCCTTGCGTGCGTCGTCGTAGAACAGCTCGTAGAAATCACCCATCCGGAAGAACAGCAGCAAGTCCGGATACTCCGCCTTGGCGGAGAAGAACTGCTTCATCAGTGGGGTGTGGGCAGGGGCTGTGGTAACGCTCAAGGCCGTCGGATCGCTTTCAATGTGTGAAGGGCACAAGCTGCTGGCAGAAGGGGAGGGAAGTCTAGCGGGCTGAGGGCAGGGCCGCGAATCGGTCTTTGTGCACAGCCATCCGGATTAATGGAGCCCAGTATGGTTGCAGTGCAATATGCTGTGACATACGGATGATGTTACGTTCCGGTTACGGCGCGGGGACGGTGCCGGTTATCACCCGATGTCCAGGAACGCAGAACGCACTTACATGCACTAGAAATCCTTTCGCATTTGCGAGTAGATGACCCTGGGAGGGGACAACATGGTCGTTGCAAAACCGCAATACAAAGCACTCACGCTTGCCGTATTCGCCGCGCTATGCGCAATGCCGCAGGCGCACGCGCAACAAACCGCTGCCACGGAGGAGGAGCCCACTACGCTCGCCGCATTGACCGTGACCGCGCAGAAACGCGAAGAGGCCATGCAGGACGTGCCGATCATGATGACCGTGCTTCCGGAGCAATTGCTGCAGGATGCCGGCGTCTCCGATATCAAGGATGTACAGCTGCTGGTTTCCGGCCTGCATGTCAGCTCTACCACCAACGAATCGCAGACGACCGCACGCATCCGCGGCGTCGGCACCAACGGCGACAATGCCGGACTTGAGTCTGCCGTCGGCGTGGTCATCGATGGGGTGTACCGTCCGCGTACCGGCGTAGGTTTCGGTGATCTGGGAGAGATCGAACGAATCGAGGTCCTCAAGGGACCGCAGGGCACCGTATTCGGAAAAAACACCTCGGCTGGCGTCATCAACGTCATGAGCCGTCGTCCGAGTTATACGCAGAGTGCTGATGCCGAGATCACCGTGGGAAACTATGGCGAAATCGGTGTGTCTGGCGGCTACAACGATGCCCTGGGTGAGAACGCCGCGTTCCGTGTGTACGCCGCCAAGCGCAAGCGTGACGGCCTTACCGACGTCAATACCGGTAAAGGTCCGCGTGCCGAG
>JBDTZK010000108.1:0-6565 GCA_040005195.1 Pseudoxanthomonas sp. | reverse complement strand
TGTGCGCGTTGTCGAAGTACTCCAGGTTGCCACTGGCCACGTCGACCGCGCCCACCGACACGCGGATGCCACCGTCGTTGAGCCGGTCAAAATCCACCATGCGCTCCAGTGTTTCGACCATCGGTTGCGTGGTGTACAAGCTGGCGCGCGTCGGGCCCGGCGCCGCGAATGGATCCTCACCCAACCACAGTCGTGGCTGATAGAAACCACGCTGGCCTTCAACCATGGCGCGCCATGCTTCCCAGGCATCCAGCCAGCCGCGCGCTTCCTCGCCGATGCCGGTCAGGTGAGATTCCTGGCCCAGTGTGGTCGCCGGTAGAAGATAAGGCTGGGAAATGGTTTCCCAGAATTCCTGCAAGGCCGCCATGCGCCGCTCTGACGGGTTTCCGGCGATCAGCGCGGCGTTGAACGCACCAATGGAAATACCGGCGATCCAGTTCGGTACAAGGCCTGCCTCATGCAATCCCTGATACACCCCTACCTGGTAGGCGCCAAGCGCACCACCACCTTGCAGGACCAGTGCGATCTTCTTGCTCGGCTCAGTGCAGGCGTGCGTTGCTGCTTGGCCTTGCCGCGTGTCGATCGGTTGCGCGCAGTGGTCATGGCGCACCTACTGCATGTACCAGCCGTGGCTGACCACCACGCTTTGGCCGGTCAGCGCATTGCTGGGGAACTCGCACAGGAACTTCACCGTCTGCGCCACGTCCTCGACGGTAGTGAAGATGCCGTCTACGGTCTGGCCCAGCATCACCTTCTTGACCACATCCTCTTCACTGATGCCCAGCGTTTTGGCCTGTTCGGGAATCTGCTTTTCCACCAGCGGCGTGCGCACGAAGCCAGGGCAGACGACATTCGCGCGGACACCATGCTTGCCGCCTTCCTTCGCCAGCACGCGGGCCAGGCCCAGCAGACCATGCTTGGCGGTCACATAAGCCGATTTCAACGGCGAAGCTTCGTGCGAATGCACCGAGCCCATGTAGATCACCACGCCACCGCGATCCTCCTTGTACATATGCGGCAACACGGCCTTGGTCGTCAGGAACGCACCATCCAGGTGGATCGCCAGCATCTTCTTCCAGTCCGAATACGCGTAGTCCTCGATCGCATTGATGATCTGGATGCCGGCATTGGAAATGAGGATGTCGACCGGACCCAGCTGTTCGACTACCTTGGCCACCCCGGCGTTGACTGCCGCCTCGTCGGTTACGTCCATCGCCACACCGACGGCCATGCCGCCGGCCAGGATGATTTCGTCGGCCACCGATTGCGCACCTTCCCGGTTGAGATCGGCGATGGCCACCTTGGCCCCGGCCTGGGCCAGCGTATGTGCGATTTCCTTGCCGATGCCGCTGGCGGCGCCGGTGACAACGGCGACTTTGCCTTCAATGGGAGAACCCATGCTGCTGACTCCTGGAGATAGGGGGATGACCGCCCCAGTGTCGCAAGCTGGGCGTTACCCCATCGTACTTCTGTCCGATGCGCCTACTTGGACTTGCTCTTGGCCTTGGTCTTCGGCTGCAGCATGGTGCCCGTGCATTTCTTGGATCCGCAGCGGCATTCCCAGATTTTCTTCAGGCGTGCGGTATGGGGTTCGTCCAGGGTGATGCCGTAGTTGTAGGCCAGTTCTTCACCGGGTTTGATGTCGCGGATCGCCTCGATCATCACCCGGTCCTTCTTGCGGTTCTTGCCATCGTGTTCGTCGATGGTGGCCTCGCAGTTGGGATCGCAGCTGTGGTTGATCCAGCGCGCCTTGTTGCCCTTGTGGTTGGCATCGATGACGTAATCGTCGTTGAGCGTAAACAGGAAGGTATGACCGGACTCGACATCACCGGTGTCGTCCTTGTCGACCTCGGCATGCGTGCGGCGCTTGCCTTTGTATTCGACGACGTGTTCGCCCTTCTTGATGTCGGCGATGGCGAATACGCCATTGCCATGGATTGCGGACTGGCGGGCTTCGATCTTGCGTGACATGGCAGGTTCCAGCGTGGATTGCCTTTATTGTCGCCTGCGCGGGCTTTTCTGACCATTGCTGTGGCATGTCCCAGGAAGCGGAGCTGGCGCCATGCGCAGCCTGAACCTGGCGGTGGCAACCCTTTGCCAGATGCCCGGTTACAGATGCCCGGTTACAGAGGCACGCGTGGGGAGACTTCCAAGAGGAAATGGCGGATAGGCTCGAACCAGGCATTCCTTAACTAGGCATTCCTCAACCAAGCACTCCTCAATGCATATAGAGCAACCGGTTTTGCCTGCCAGGCGTGCAGAAACACCTTCGCGGAGGCCAGCTGCCGGCGGCCGGCATGAACGCCCTGATCTGCACGGGTTGGCCGGCGAGGACTTAAAGCGTACAATTTCGGTACGATTTCCGGGTCACCTCCGCCATGCTCCGCGTCACCAAACTCACCGATTACGCCACCGTGGTCCTGACCGTGCTCGCTGCGCGACCGGGCGATGTGCTGAGCGCCGCGGACCTGGCCGAGGCTTCGGGCCTGGAAAATCCCACCGTGAGCAAACTGCTCAAGCCGCTGGCGCAAGCCGGGTTGGTGTCCAGCCTGCGTGGCGTACACGGCGGCTACCGCCTGAGCCGCGAGGCGTCGGACATCACCCTAATCGAAATTGTCGAGGCCATGGAAGGTCCGCTGGCCATGACCGAATGCAGCCAGCACGAGAGCCATTGCGGCATCGCCCACCAGTGTGGCGTGCGCGCCAACTGGCGGCTGATCAACGATGTCGTGGGCGATGCCCTGCGTGGCGTCACCCTGGCCCAGATGCTCACCCCACCCCCTTCCTCCGACGATGCCAAGCGACGCTCCATCGCCTTGCACGTCGCCTCCAGTTAATGAGTAGGCAGCCCATGGCCACCGAAGCAACAGCCCTTGATAAAGCACCCACCAAGAATGCCGAAATCGTCGAGCAGCTCGGCCGTCGCTATGACGCCGGCTTCATCACCGATATCGAATCCGACAGTTTCGAGCCCGGCCTCAGCGAAGACGTCGTACGCGCGCTCTCAGCCAAGAAGGAAGAGCCGCAGTGGATGACCGACTGGCGACTGGCGGCCTACCGCCACTGGCTGACCATGCCGGTGCCGCACTGGGCGAAATTGAACATCGCCCCGATCGACCTGCAGTCGGTCAGCTATTACTCCGCGCCGAAGGCCAAGTACGCCTCGCTGGATGAAGTGCCACAGGAACTGCTGGATACCTATGACAAGCTGGGTGTGCCGCTGCACGAACGCGCACGCCTGGCCGGCGTGGCGGTGGATGCGGTGTTCGATTCGGTCTCCGTCGGCACCACCTTCCGCAAGGAACTCGCCGAGAAAGGGGTCATCTTCTGCTCGATGAGCGAAGCCGTACGCGAATATCCCGATCTCGTGAAGCAATACCTGGGAAGCGTTGTACCGGTGGGCGACAACTATTTCGCCGCGCTCAACGCCGCCGTGTTTTCCGATGGCAGCTTCGTGTTCATCCCCAAGGGCGTGCGCTGCCCGATGGAGTTGAGCACCTACTTCCGCATCAACTCCGGCCATACCGGCCAGTTCGAGCGCACCTTGATCATTGCCGAAGACAAATCCTACGTCTCGTATCTGGAAGGCTGCACCGCACCGATGCGCGACGAAAACCAGCTGCATGCCGCCGTGGTCGAACTGGTGGCGCTGGAAGAGGCCGAGATCAAGTATTCCACTGTCCAGAACTGGTACCCCGGCGACGAAAACGGCAAGGGTGGCATCTACAACTTCGTCACCAAGCGTGCCGAATGCCGTGGTGCACGCAGCAAGGTCAGCTGGACGCAAGTGGAAACCGGCTCCGCCATCACCTGGAAGTACCCCAGCTGCGTGCTGCTGGGCGACGACTCTGCCGGTGAGTTCCATTCAGTCGCCTTGACCCATCACCGGCAACAGGCCGATACGGGCACCAAGATGATCCACATCGGCAAGAACACCAAGTCCAAGATCATCAGCAAGGGCATCAGCGCCGGCCGTGGCCAGAACAGCTACCGCGGCCTGGTCAAGGTGGAAAAATCCGCCGCTGGTGCACGCAATTACACCCAGTGCGACAGTCTGCTGATCGGCAAGCAATGTGGCGCACATACGTTTCCGTACATCGAGGTCAAACACCCCGACGCCATCGTGGAACACGAAGCGACCACGTCGAAAATTTCCGACGACCAGATGTTCTATTGCCGTGCGCGCGGCATCAGCCAGGAAGATGCGGTGTCGTTGATTGTCGATGGCTTCTGCAAGCAAGTGTTCCGCGAGCTGCCGATGGAGTTTGCCGTTGAGGCGAAGAAGCTGCTGGAAGTGAGCCTGGAAGGTTCAGTGGGATGACACGTAACGCTTCTCCCGCTTGCGGGAGAAGGTGGCCAAAGGCCGGATGAAGGCAATTTCCATTCAAACACCCTGGCCCTTTCCCTTTTCCCACCTGCGGGTGAGGGATTCAAAAATCAACTGGAAACTGAAATGCTGAAAATAGAAAACCTCCACGCCAGCGTCGCCGGCAAGGAAATCCTCAAGGGCCTGTCGTTGGAAGTGAAAGCCGGCGAAGTGCATGCGCTGATGGGCCCCAACGGCGCCGGAAAATCGACACTGGGCAACATCCTGTCAGGTCGCGAGGGATATGAAGTCACCCAGGGTTCGGTGAGCTACGAAGGCAACGACTTGCTGCAGCTGGCACCTGAAGAACGCGCCGCAGCAGGCGTGTTCCTGGCCTTCCAGTACCCGGTGGAAATCCCGGGCGTCAACAACACCTACTTCCTGCGCGCCGCACTCAATGCGCAACGCAAGGCACGTGGCGAAGGTGAACTGGATTCCATGCAGTTCCTCAAGCTGGTGCGCGAGAAGCTGGCCGTGTTGCATCTGAAGGACGAGCTGCTGCATCGCGGGGTCAATGAAGGCTTCAGCGGCGGCGAGAAAAAGCGCAACGAGATCTTCCAGCTCGCCGTGCTGGAACCGAAGCTGGCCATCCTCGATGAAACCGACAGCGGCCTGGACATCGATGCACTGAAGAATGTCGCCGATGGCGTCAACACCCTACGCTCGCCCGACCGCGCCATGCTGGTCATCACCCACTACCAGCGCCTGCTGGATTACATCAAGCCTGACGTCGTGCATGTGTTGTCGGACGGGCGCATCGTCGAAAGTGGCGGGCCGGAACTCGCACTCGAACTCGAAGCCCATGGCTATGCCTGGTTGAAGGATCGAGTCACCCCGGAAAAGGCAGCTTGATGAGCGCACTGCTTGACTCCCTGGCCAGCACTTTCCAAGGCGACGCATCGCGACGTATCGCGCTGGACGATGCCCTGCAGGGCGGCCTGCCAAATGCACGTAGCGAGGCGTGGAAATACACTTCGCTGCGCGCGCTTGAGCGCCGCAGCTTTGCTGCTGTCGATTCTGCGCCCGAAATTGCAATCGATCTGTTGGCGGGAATTCCGTCTCCGCGTCTGGTTTTCGTCAATGGCGTCTATTCCCTTACCTTGTCGTCCAGGGAAGACCTGCCGCAAGGCGTGAGCCTGCAGCTGCTTTCCGAAGTACTGTCGGTCGACGGCGAGTCCGCCAGGTTTCTGACCCGCCGATTCGAACGTCACGAAGAGATTTTCGCGAAGCTCAATGGGGCGCTCGCCAACGAAGGCGTGCTGCTGCGCGCTGATGCCGGGGCGCAGGCAGAAAAAACGCTGCACCTGGTCTTTATCGGCGCCGAAGATGGCGCGGACCGTGCGTGGCATCTGCGCAATCTGGTCGAACTGCGGGAAGGGGCCACGCTTTCATTGGTGGAGCACCATTTGGCCAGTGGTACGCATGCGCATTTCGCCAACACGCTGACCCATGTGCATCTCGCACGCGGGACTACGCTGAACCACGTGCGCGTGCAGCAGGAGAGTGACCGCGCCACGTCCTTCCTGCGTACTGATGCCGTGCTCGGCAGTGATGCCGAATACCGCCGCGTGGACCTTGAGCTTGGCGCTGCCTTGTCGCGTCACGAACTCAACGTGCGTCTGGAAGGCGACAACGCCAGACTTGTGGCCAATGGCGTACTGCTGGCCAGTGGCAAGCGTCACGTCGACACCCGACTGGGCATTGAACATATCGCACGCGACACTTTGTGTGAGCTGACCTGGCGCGGACTGGGCGCCGGGCGCGGGCGTGCGGTATTCCATGGCGGCATCCTGATCCGCGAAGGCGCGGATGGCAGTGACGCCATGCTTTCCAACAAGAACCTGTTGCTGTCCGAAGGCGCGGAAATCGATACCCACCCCGTACTTGAAATCCATGCGGACGAGGTCAAGGCCGCACACGGCGCCACTGTCGGCCAGCTGGATGCCAATGCGCTGTTCTATCTTCGTTCGAGAGGGCTTCCGCTGGATCAGGCGCAGCAGTTGCTCACTGCGGCCTTCTGCCGTGAGCCATTAGGGCTCGTGGTTGATGCAAGCCTTTCGGCAACCTTGATCGAATCCCTTGACCGCGCACTGGCGACTGCAGGAGTCGCCTGAGCAATGAGCACCACGACGTCCGCACCCGAATCCTTTGCGACACCCGACTGGGAACGCATCCGGGCTGACTTCCCGTTACTGACGC
>JBDTZK010000107.1:0-6617 GCA_040005195.1 Pseudoxanthomonas sp. | reverse complement strand
GCCGCTTGCAGATTTGACATCTTGTACTTGAACCCGATGGTTTCGGGCCAGAACTGGCGCTTCTCACCACGAGCTCGACCGTGATTGGACAATGTCAAAGCGCGCTCGTATAGACCATCGTCGCTGGTCACGAAAGCGCCGCCTTCGCCAGTAGTGATGGTCTTGGTGCCATGAAACGAAAAGGCGCCAAACACGCCGAGAGAACCTGCCCGCTTGCCGTGCCAGATCGAGCCGATGGCTTCAGCGGCATCCTCGATAACGGGAATGCCGTGACGCTTGCCGATTTGAAGCAAGGCGTCCAGGTTGCAGAGGTTTCCATAAAGATGCACGGCAAGGATGGCCTTGGTGCGCGACGTGATCGCTGATTCCACAGCCGCCGGATCGAGGCACCAGGTATCGGAAAGCACATCAACCAGCACCGGGGTTGCCCCAAGATGGAAGATGGGTGCAGCCGATGCGATCCAGTTGATATCGCCAAGAACGACTTCGTCACCCGGCCCGATTCCAAGCGCAGCCATGCCGATATGCAACGCGCCCGTGGCACTGGACGTCGCAATGGCATGCTTGACTCCGAGGTGATCGCGAAATAGCGCTTCGAATCGGTGGATATAGCCATAGCAATGCTCACCCCAACCATTGGCTGCAGCATCAGCGGCGTAGCCGATTTCCAGCGCGGTAATGGATGGCTTTGTATAGTGGATTCGGGTTCTGGAATCGGCATTCATGAGATGACCAAGTGGGGAACGGCGACCACGAACTGGCCGCCCCATTCGCGAATATAGTCGAGCTGCGCGACGATTTCGTCGCGCAGGTTCCAGGGCAGGATCAATACAAAGTCCGGCCGATCCTCGCGCAACGTTGATTCATCGACGACCGGAATTCGCGATCCCGGCAGCCAGCGACCCTGCTTGTGGGGTGATGCGTCGACCACATACGCCAGCAGGTCGGGACGTACACCTGCATAATTCAGCAACGTATTGCCTTTGGCTGCGGCGCCATAACCAGCGACCTTGCGCCCGGCGCGCCGCTGTTCCAGCAGGAATGCCAGGCAATCGTTCTTGACATTGTTGGCCTGCGACTGGAAGTCCAGGTAATACCCGGGGCTCTGCATTCCGGCGTGGACTTCTTTTGCCAGCAACGCGCCGACTGCGGAAGTTTCCTTGCGCTGACTGCCCTCATGCGCAGCCCAGATCCGCAAGGAACCGCCGTGCGTGGATAGTTGCTCGACGTCCCATACCCGAAGACCGTGTGCGGCGAAAATCTGCTGGGCGGTGTCAAACGAAAAATATGAAAAATGCTCGTGATAGACCGTGTCGAATTGCCGTTTTGCCACCAGTTCCATCAGGTGCGGAAATTCGACCGTGATGTTTCCGTCAGTCGCCAGAGCGCAGGCCATTCCCGCGACAAAATCGTTGAGATCGGGCACATGGGCCAGCACGTTATTTGCCACGATGAGATCGGCATGGCCCCGGTCGCGCACGAAGGTTCTGGCGAATTCCCTGCCGAAGAAGCATTCGATCGTCTCGATGCCTTTTTGCCGCGCGGCATTCGCGGTGCCGCTGGTCGGTTCGATGCCGACGCACGGAATGTCGCGAGCGTTGACGTATTGAAGAAGATAGCCATCGTTGGAGGCTATTTCCATCACCAGGCTTTCGTGTCCAAGCCCCAGCGTGGCGACGGCCTTTTCGACGTAGCGTTCCGCATGCTCTAGCCATGATCGCGAGAACGACGAGTAGTAAACGTAATCGGGCACGAACAACGCCGTGTGCGATTGCACTTCCTCTACCTGCACCAGACGACAATTCGTGCAGGTGAACAATTTCAACGGAAACCAGGCCTCAGGCGCGTTGAGGGCCTCGGCGGTCAGAAAGGCGTTTGAAGGCGGTGCGCTGCCCAGATCGAGAAACACATCATGCAGCGGAGTGGCGCAGAAGCGGCATTTCATGGACGAACCCCTGCGAATGTGCCGTTCA
This sequence comes from Pseudoxanthomonas sp., assembly GCA_040005195.1. Classification (GTDB taxonomy): domain Bacteria; phylum Pseudomonadota; class Gammaproteobacteria; order Xanthomonadales; family Xanthomonadaceae; genus Pseudoxanthomonas_A. The sequence continues at coordinate 4,644 of JBDTZK010000107.1, read as the reverse complement.
TCAGAGGCGCTTGCCGATCCTTTTCTGAAATCTGCGTCACCTGCAGTGGCCAGGCGATCGAGATTGCCGGGTCGTTGTAGCGAAGTCCACCTTCATGTTCCCGGCTCCACGCGACGGTATGCAGATACAACAATTGCGCATCATCGGTGAGTGCCTGGAAGCCATGGGCAAAGCCTTCGGGAATGAAGAACTGGATCGGCCCGTCTTCGCCGAGTTCGACACCGTGCCAGTGCAGGAAGGTCGGTGAGCCTGCGCGCAGGTCGACTGCCACGTCAAACACGCGACCACGCAGACAGCGGATCAACTTCGCTTCGGCCGCGGGAGGGCTTTGGTAATGCATGCCGCGCACGGTTCCCTTGTGGGATGTGCTGGACAGATTGATTTGCGTGAAGTGCAACCCCGGCCGCAGCTCCGCGTATTCCTGTTCGCAAAACAGACGGGTGAAACGCCCGCGTTCGTCCTGCACGGACGGGGTCTCCACCAAGACCAAATCTCGCAATGGCGTCCGGTGAAATTTCATGCCGCCCATTCCAGGCCTGCGGCGCGAGCGGCGGCGACGTATTCCCGTAGATCATCGTTGCTGCGTAGTTCGCCATGTTCGTAGTAAGCGCGATACCACTGAACGGTGCGCAAGAGCGTTTCCTCTGCATTCCAGACCGGCCACCAGGCCAGCTCCTTTGCAGCCTTCGAACAATCCAGTTTCAATGTGTGTGCTTCATGTGGATGAGGTGCAACCAGCTGTTCGCTGCGCAAGCCCGGCCAGTGTGCCTCCATCTGCGCTACCAGCGTCCGTACGGGCAACGTGGCATCGGATGCCGGGCCGAAATTCCACGGTCCTTCGACCGCGTCTCCGGCCAGCAGGGCCTGTCCCAGAAGAAGATAACCGGAGAGCGGCTCCAGTACGTGTTGCCAGGGACGCACGGCGTCGGGGTTGCGGATTTGCAGGACGGCACCGCTGGCAGCCGCCCGCACCAGGTCGGGTACCAGCCGGTCCTCCGACCAGTCTCCTCCGCCAATGACATTGCCGGCGCGTGCGGTGGCCACCCGCGGCCCCGAGCCCACAAAGAAGCTCTTTCGATAGCACTCGGTCACGAGTTCGGCGCAGGCCTTGGATGTGCTGTAAGGATCATGGCCGCCCAAAGGATGGTCTTCGCGATAACCGGAGTCGGTGGGTTGCTCAAGATAGACCTTGTCTGTGGTGGCGTTGATCAGCGCACGCACGGAAGATGTGCTGCGAACTGCTTCAAGCAGATGCGCAAGACCAAGCACATTGGTATCGAAGGTGACGATCGGTTCGCGGTAACTGCGGCGGACCAGCGGCTGCGCGGCCAGGTGAAAAACAATCTCCGGTTGAATCTGTGCGAGTGAACGCGCGATGGCCTGGCGATCGCGCAGGTCCACTCTCAGGTCATGGACACCGGTCAGGTCGAGCAGGTTCCAGTGTGCCGGCTCGGTATCGGGGGTGAGCGCAAGACCGGTGACTTTCGCGCCAAGAGTCGTCAGCCAGAGGCACAGCCACGAGCCCTTGAAGCCGGTATGGCCGGTCACCAGTACGTGGCGTCCGGTATAGGCGTTGCCGAACAGGGGATTCAAGGCCAGATCTTCCAGGGTGCATTACCGCTTTGCCAAAGTTCCTCCAGCTTGACCTTGTCGCGAAGGGTATCCATGGGTTGCCAGAATCCCTCGTGGGTATAGGCGGAAATCTGGCTGTCGCGTGCCAGTGCTTCCAGCGGTTCGCGCTCCCAGATGGTGGCATCGTCCTTGATGTAGTCGAGGACGCCGCGCTCGAGAAGGAAGAAGCCACCATTGATCCATGAACCATCGCCGGACGGTTTCTCTTCAAAGCGCGTGATGCGATTGTCGTGGATGTCGATGGCGCCGAATCGACCCGGCGGCTGCACGGCGCACATGGTGGCGAGGCCTTGCCTTGTTCGGTGAAATGTCAGTTGCGCTGCGATGTCGATATCGGCAAGGCCATCACCGTAGGTGAAACAGAAGGTCTCGTCGTCCAGATAATTCTCGACGCGCTTCAGGCGTCCGCCTGTCTGGGTCTCGTCGCCGGTGTCGACCAAGGTAACCCGCCACGGTTCGGCATGTCGGTGGTGGACGTCCATGCGATTGTTGGTCAGGTCGAACGTCACGTCGGAAGTGTGCAGAAAATAATTGGCGAAGTACTCTTTCACCATGTAGCCCTTGTATCCCAGGCAGATGATGAAATCGTTGATGCCGTAATGCGAATAGATCTTGAGGATGTGCCACAGCACCGGCTTGCCGCCGATGTCGATCATCGGCTTGGGGCGAACGATGGTTTCCTCGCTGATACGGGTGCCCAGCCCCCCGGCGAGAATGACAGCTTTCATGGGACCCCGCTGGCACGAGTGCCTTGGCTTGTTGAGACGGATACTTCGATCGGAATGTGGTTAGCGATACGCAGACTCACTGCATGCCCTGCATGGTGGACAGCTCGGTCAGGCTTTTGTCGAGCCTGCCGCCAACGTTCAAGGTACGCAGTTGCCTGAGCGCTGCGGTAGCTTCGGTTTTCCGGCCCTCCACTGCAAGCATGCGTATCAGCGTGATCTGGTATGCCGGTTCCGTCGGACTTGATTTTACTGCCTCCTCGATCATTCGAAGTCCCAGCGCATGATCCTCGCCAACGTTCCAGGCGTAGTCGCCATACGTGGCAAACAACCGGGCACTGGGGTCGGGATGCTGCAGGGCTGCGAGAAATGCTTCCATCATTCGATCTTGTGGGAGATCGCAGTGATGTTCCCGCACACAGTCCGTCAGGGCGCTCAGCGAACTTTCATCCTGTACACCGGGTTTGTGGGCTTTCAGCTTCGCGATCAGGCTCTCCCACCATGCGTCTTTGATGGGCAGGTGCATGCGCGCGTTCATGAATATCATCGCCTGCTCCGGCAGGATCGAGCTCTCCGGCAACGCGGCGGCTCTCTCCAGGGGCGCATAGGCAAGGCGGGTGAAGGGCGAAGTCGGATCGTAGTGCGAATAGATGATGTAGGTGCGCCCGAGCTCATACTGGGCACGCGGCGACTGCGGCGCACGCGCGGCAAGGTCATCGGCGAGTCGTAACGGATTTCCCCACGCGCGGGCCGTCAGCGCAGTCAGACCGGCCCAGCACACCAGCAGGCCGGCCAGCAAGGCATGGCGGGGCAGGCTGAAGAGGAAGTTCCTCGGTACGGCAAGCATAGGCACCACGGCCAGCAAAAGACCGAAGCTGGCGAAGTAATTGCGGTGCTCGTAAATCAGTTCGAGCGGCAGCACCGTGCCGGTGAGCAACTGGCAGCCGAGAAAGAGTGCAATGCCTAATGCGACAAGCGGCTTTTGTTTGCGAAGCCACACCATCAACGCCAGCAACAACACGAGCGATATCAGCGAGCCCGCTGTGCTCCACGGCGTCAGCAGGCCCATCGAAACACGAAAATCATCGTGATAGAACGACAAGGCTCCCGGTGTTGGCAACAACGTCCACACGATGTAATCGACAACAATGCGGGCCTCGCTGAGCAGGCGGGTGCCAAGCGTAAAATCACGCGTCATCCATGTTTCCGGTTTCAAAAGACCAGGCAATAGCCAGGCCATGCCGACGATCATCGGCAGCGCGAGTACAAGCAGAAACAGGGCGACGATGAAACCATCGTGCCTTGGTTTCGCGCTCCCGGCGCCTCCCATCGCACGGGCATCAAGCGGCCTGCGGAAACGGAAAAGCATCCATTCGATCAACAATGCGTAGAGAGGCAGCATGACCGCCGTTTCTTTCGCGAGTACGCCGAAGGCCGCAGGTATCGTCGCACTGACTGCGCAAAGCAGAAACCCGCGTGATCGATCTGAAGTGCTCCGAAACCACCCCGGCTTTTTCTTCAAGCAAGTCGATGAGGCGTACTGATCCAACATAAGACAACGGCCTACTACGTATCCGATCAGGCCTATCAGCACGAACGCATTGGCCATGCTCTCCATGCGCTGCACCACGTACAGGACGCCGGTGAGGTTGATCGGCAACAACATCCATCCAGCGGCGATAAGTACGGCGACCATGTCTTCATGTGAATTCGTGCGTGCCGCGTTTTTTTCACGAAGAAAACGATCCGAATCGTCGCTGACCAGGTTTGCATCCGCATGACTGACGTCGAAAACAGCAGGAGCGCGAACTGAATCATTCGGCAGGGCTGCGCGCAAAAGCGCCCTGGCGAGCAGGAACACCAGCCATCCATTCAGAAGATGAATCAAAAGGTTGGTCAGCTTCATCCAGTACGGATCGATGCCCGTAGCCAGGTAGTTGGCAGCGAAGCTGAGGGACGCCAGCGGCCGTTTGAACTCGCTCGCTGGCGAGGAAAGCGCCGCTCCGACCAAAGACGCGAGACTGGCGTCTTGAGGCTGTACACCGTGATTGTCTACGATATTGGGAAAATCGTCGAACAGGAAGCCACCGGAAAGGCCCGGCCAATAAACCGCTGCCGTGACGATCAGGAAGGCAATCAGCAACCACAGATCAGGACGAGGCAACGATGATGCTTTCATGAGCTCAGAAGTACTCCGGACTTTGCCCGTATAGGTAAGCGTGCATTGGAACACTGTATGTATCCGTCTGCAGCTAGGCAGCGATCAGAAGGCCCACTTCTTTCGACC